>JAOPXK010000035.1 GCA_025965195.1 Marmoricola sp. | reverse complement strand
TTCCGTTCGCAGATCGCCGACGCGCGGCACGAGGCTGCGAAGATCCGCGAGGAGGCCCGCGAACAGGGTGCCGTCATCGTCGCGGAGATGCGTGAGCAGGCTCAGGCCGAAGCCGGTCGTATCGTGGAGCACGGTCACGCGCAGCTTGCGGCCGACCGCCAGCAGGCGTTCACCTCACTGCGCGGCGAGGTGGGCGCGCTTGCCACCACGCTTGCCGCCCGGATCGTGGGCGAGAGCCTCGATGACGACGAGCGTTCCTCGCGTGTCGTGGACCGGTTCCTCGCCGACCTGGAAGCCAACCAGCCCGCGAACGCAGCTGGTGCGGCGTCCGGAGACGGAGCCTCCTGATGAGCATGCGAGGCGCTTCGGCCGACGCGCTTGCCGCCTTGAGCGACAAGCTCGACGGCTCGAGTGGCGCCAAGTCGCTGGCTGGGCTCGGCGATGACCTGTTCGGGCTCGCTGCCGTGCTCCGCGCCCAGCCGGCCGTACGCCGGGTCGTGACCGACCCGTCGACCGACGCTGCCGCGAAGTCCGGTCTGGTCCGACAGCTCTTCGACGGCAAGGTCGACGCGGCTGCACTCGACCTGGTCGCGGATGCGGTCGAGCGCCGTTGGTCCTCCTCGCGGGACCTGCCCACTGCGCTCGAGCAACTGGGCGTGGTCGCGGTCGTGAAGTCAGCAGGCAAGGACGCGAGCCTGCTCGCGGACGAGCTCTTCTCGGTCGGACAGCTGCTGCACAACGACACCGACCTGCGTTCGGCGTTGTCCGACCCGGCTCGCTCGGTCGACGACAAACGCGCCCTGGTGCGCAACGTCCTCGACGGCAAGGTGCTGCCCGCCACCGTTCGGCTCACCGAGCAGGCCCTTGCCGGGACCTACCGCACGGTGAACCTCGGGCTCGCGGAGTACCAGCAGGTTGCCTCGGAGGTGCAAGGTGAGATGGTCGCCGAAGTGCGCGCGGCCAGCACGCTCAGCGACAAGGACCGCACCCGGCTGCAGGGCGCCCTGAGCGCCCAGTACGGCCGTCCGGTCCACCTCAACGTTGTGATCGACCCTGACGTGATCGGCGGCCTTCGGGTCGAGATCGGTGACGACGTCATCGACGGCACGGTTGCCAGCCGACTCGACCAGGCCCGACGCAAGCTGGCCGGGTAACCGGCCGTGGTGATCACCGTGATCTCGACAAGGATCCCGACAAGGATCTCGACAAGCTCGATCACCGGGGACGCGTCGATCACCACAAACAAGACATCGAGAAGCCAGTGAAGCCCAAGAGAGTAGGGATCAGGAAATGACGGAGCTTTCGATCCGTCCGGATGAAATCCGGGACGCGCTGCAGCGTTTCGTGTCGGACTACAAGCCTGAAGCTGCCAGCAAGGAAGAGGTCGGCACCGTTGCCGAGGCCGGCGACGGCATCGCCCGCGTGAGCGGCCTTCCTTCTGCGATGGCGAACGAACTTCTCGAGTTCGAGGACGGCACCCTCGGCATCGCCCTGAACCTCGACACCCGCGAGATCGGTGTCGTCGTCCTCGGTGACTTCGCCGGCATCGAAGAGGGCCAGGTCGTACGCCGCACCGGCGAGATCTTGTCGGTCCCCGTCGGTGACAACTTCCTCGGTCGCGTCGTCGACCCGCTCGGCACCCCGATCGACGGCCTCGGCGAGATCGCCTCGGACGCCCGTCGTCCGCTCGAGGTCCAGGCCCCGTCCGTGGTCGAGCGAAAGTCGGTGCACGAGCCGCTCGCTACCGGCATCAAGGCCATCGACGCGCTGACCCCGATCGGTCGCGGCCAGCGCCAGCTGATCATCGGTGACCGCGCGACCGGCAAGACCACGATCGCGATCGACACGATCATCAACCAGAAGCAGAACTGGGAGTCCGGTGACCCGGACAAGCAGGTGCGCTGCATCTACGTCGCGATCGGTCAGAAGGGTTCGACCATCGCCGCCGTGCGTGGCGCCCTCGAAGCCGCTGGCGCGCTGGAGTACACCACCATCGTCGCCTCGCCGGCCTCGGACAGCGCGGGCTTCAAGTACCTCGCGCCGTACACCGGCTCGGCCATCGGCCAGCAGTGGATGTACGACGGCAAGCACGTCCTGATCATCTTCGACGACCTGACGAAGCAGGCTGAGGCCTACCGCGCCGTTTCGCTGTTGCTGCGTCGCCCGCCGGGCCGCGAGGCCTACCCCGGTGACGTCTTCTACCTGCACAGCCGGCTGCTCGAGCGTTGCGCCAAGCTCTCCGACGAGATGGGCAAGGGCTCGATGACGGGTCTGCCGATCATCGAGACCAAGGCCAACGACGTCTCGGCGTTCATCCCGACCAACGTCATCTCGATCACCGACGGTCAGATCTTCCTGCAGTCCGACCTCTTCGCTGCCAACCAGCGTCCGGCCATCGATGTCGGTGTGTCGGTGTCCCGTGTGGGTGGCGCAGCGATGACCAAGGCGATGAAGACCGTCACCGGTTCGCTCAAGGTCGACCTGGCGCAGTTCCGCGCGATGGAGGCGTTCGCAATGTTCGCCTCGGACCTCGACGCCGCGTCGCGCCAGCAGCTCGACCGTGGTCAGCGCCTGATGGCCCTGCTCAAGCAGCCGCAGTACTCGCCCTACCCGCTCGACGAGATGACTGTCTCGCTGTGGACCGGCACCAGCGGTCGTCTCGACCACGTCCCGACCGAGGACGTGCTTCGTTTCGAGCGCGAGTTCCTCGACTACCTGCGTCGTTCGCACGACAGCATCCTCGGCGCGATCCGCGAGTCCTTGAAGTTCGAGGACGGCACCGAGGCACAGCTCGCCAAGGCCTACGACTCCTTCCTGGACCAGTTCGAGACCAGTGATGGTGGTTCGGTCAAGCCGGGCAAGCAGGCCCAGGCCGAGGCTCTTGGTGACGAGGACGTCGAGCAGGAGCAGATCGTCAAGCAGAAGCGGGCCTGACCCATGGCTCTCTCGCTGCGTGAGTACCGCGCGCGGATCAAGTCGACCGAGTCGATGAAGAAGATCACGCGCGCCATGGAGCTCATTGCTGCGTCCCGCATCATCAAGGCGCAGCAGCGGGCCCAGTCGGCCGCGCCGTACGCCCGGGAACTGACCCGAGCGGTGTCGGCGGTCGCGACGTACTCCAACGTCAAGCACCCGCTGACCACCGAGCCTGCCGACCCCAAGCGTGCTGCGGTCCTGATTGTCACCAGTGACCGTGGTCTCGCCGGGGCGTACTCCTCCAGTGTCCTGAAGGAGTCCGAGCAGCTCTTCGAGAAGCTGCGGTCCGAGGGCAAGGAGATCGACTCCTACCTGACCGGCCGCAAGGCCGAGGCGTACTACAAGTTCCGTGGCCGCAAGGTGATGAAGTCCTGGACCGGTTTCTCCGACCAGCCGACCTACGACGCCGCGCACGACATCGGCGAAGAGCTCATCGCCGCGTTCGTCAAGGAACAAGGTGAGGACGGCGCCGTCGACGAGGTGCACGTGATCTACACGCGCTTCAGGTCGATGCTCGTCCAGGAACCGGTCACCATCCGGTTGCTGCCGCTGGAGATCGTCGAGGGCGAGAAGGCCCCCGAGCCCGACCAGCTGCTGCCGCTCTACGAGTTCGAGCCCTCAGCGGAGGAAGTTCTCGACGGGCTGTTGCCGAAGTACGTGCAGAGCCGGATCTACTTCGCCCTGCTGCAGGCGGCCGCGTCCGAGCTCGCCGCTCGCCAGAAGGCGATGAAGTCCGCGACGGACAACGCCGACGAGCTCATCAAGAAGTACCGCCGGATCGCCAACCAGGCCCGCCAGGCTGGCATTACCCAGGAAATCAGCGAAATTGTCGGAGGCGTCAACGCGCTTGCCGACGCCAACGCCGGGAGTGAGTGAAAGAAATATGACTGCCACCATCAACGAAGACAAGACTGCTGCGCCGACGCCCGGCGGTGTCGGCCGGGTCGCCCGGGTGACCGGCCCCGTCGTCGACGTCGAGTTCCCCGCGGACGCGATGCCGGAGATGTACAACAAGCTCGAGGTTGACCTCGAGCTCGGCGGTGTGAAGAAGACGCTGATCCTCGAGGTCGCACTGCACATCGGCGACGGCATGGTCCGCGCGATCTCGATGCAGTCCACCGACGGTCTGGTCCGCGGCACCCAGGTGCGCGACACCGGCGGGCCGATCACCGTGCCCGTTGGTGACGTGACCAAGGGCCACGTGTTCAACGCGACCGGCGACTGCCTGAACCTGGTCGAGGGCGAGACGCTCGACGTCAAGGAGCGCTGGGGCATCCACCGCAAGGCGCCCGCGTTCGACCAGCTCGAGTCCAAGACGCAGATGTTCGAGACCGGCATCAAGGTCATCGACCTGCTGACGCCGTACGTCCAGGGCGGCAAGATCGGCCTGTTCGGTGGTGCCGGTGTCGGCAAGACCGTGCTGATCCAGGAAATGATCGCCCGGGTCGCCAAGGACCACGGTGGTGTGTCGGTGTTCGCCGGTGTCGGCGAGCGCACCCGTGAGGGCAACGACCTCATCGAGGAAATGACCGAAGCCGGCGTCATCGGCCAGACCGCCCTGGTCTTCGGCCAGATGGACGAGCCGCCGGGCACGCGTCTGCGCGTCGCCCTGTCCGCGCTGACGATGGCGGAGTACTTCCGCGACGTGCAGAACCAGGACGTGTTGCTCTTCATCGACAACATCTTCCGGTTCACGCAGGCCGGCTCCGAGGTCTCCACGCTGCTCGGCCGGATGCCGTCCGCGGTGGGCTACCAGCCCAACCTCGCTGACGAGATGGGCGTTCTCCAGGAGCGCATCACCTCGACGCGTGGTCACTCGATCACCTCGCTGCAGGCGATCTACGTGCCGGCCGACGACTACACCGACCCGGCTCCGGCCACCACGTTCGCGCACCTCGACGCCACCACCGAGCTCTCGCGTGACATCGCGTCGCTCGGCATCTACCCGGCCGTCGACCCGCTGACCTCGACCTCGCGCATCCTCGACGCGCAGTACATCGGTCAGGCGCACTACGACTGCGCGATCCGCATCAAGCAGATCCTGCAGCGCAACAAGGAACTCCAGGACATCATCGCGATCCTCGGTGTCGACGAGCTCTCCGAAGAGGACAAGATCATCGTGTCCCGCGCCCGTCGTATCCAGCGGTTCCTGTCTCAGAACACCTACGTCGCCAAGCAGTTCACCGGCATCGAGGGTTCGACCGTGCCGGTCAACGACACCGTCGAGGCGTTCAACAAGATCGCTGACGGTGACTACGACCACGTTGCCGAGCAGGCGTTCTTCATGTGCGGTGGACTCGACGACGTCGAGCGCAAGTGGGACGAAATCCAGAAGAGCCTCTGACCCTTCGGTGATTGAGCTTGTCGAGATCACTTCGGGACAGACGTTGAGGAGTAACGCATGAGTGACAGCGTTTTGCAGGTGGAGCTCGTGGCCGCCGACCGCCTGGTGTGGTCGGGGCAGGCCAAGATGGTCATCGCCCGCACCGTGGAGGGGGACATCGGCATCCTGCCGAACCACTCCCCGGTGCTCGGGCTGATGGTCGACGGCGTCGTTGACGTGCAGACCACCGATGGCGAGACCTGGGTCGCAGTGGTCGACGCCGGCATCTTCTCGGTGGCCGGCAACCGGGTCTCCATCCTCTCCGAGCATGTCGAGATGTCCCACGAGATCGATCTCGAGAAGGCGCGCCGCATCCTTGAGAAGGCCAAGGAGAACGGCATCACCGACAACGGCGCCGCGCACGAGATTCGTCGGGCCGAGGCCCGGATTCGCGCGGTCGAGAAGGCCAAGTAGTCTCTGCGGTTCGAGCTCCTGATCACGCACGAAGGGGGATAGATGCCGGTATGGCGATGGCTGGTTGACTCAGCCGGTGCTGTGCTGCTCCTGATCCTTCTTTACGGCGTACTCCTCGTCGTACGCCGCCGGGTTCTGTCGCGCCACGGTGGCACCTTCGAGCTCAGCGTTCGGCTGGCTGCCCGCGGCAAGCCCGCTCAGGCAGGACGTGGCTGGGTTCTCGGACTTGGCCGCTATGACAACAGCTCCTTGCAGTGGTTCCGGATCTTCTCGCCGTCCGCGCGGCCGAAGCTGCGCTGGACCCGGGTCGAGCTGCACTACATCAGCCGTCGTGATCCGGTCGACAACGAGTCCTTCGCGTTGTACGACGGGCATGTGATCGTCGAATGCCGCACGCCGCAGGGCAACGTCGAGCTCGCGATGAGTCCGTCGGCGCTGACCGGATTCCAGTCCTGGCTCGAGGCTGCGCCTCCCGGGACCACCCGCCGCCACTGAGGTTTGGGCCTGCGCAGCTGCGGCCTACTGGATCAGCCGGACCGGATCGCCCTGGATCAGGGCGGTCCAGGTGGTGGTGTCGTGCACTGCCACGTTCGCACCGAAGTTGACGTTCACCCGGAACCAGCACCCACCACTCGACGTCGAGGTACACGTGTACCCGATCGGAATGGGAACGTGGATCGTCTCCAGGGCACCGTTCCATCCCGACGTCGACTTGATCCCGGTGACTTGACAGCTGTTCAAGCTCGTCGTCGACGTCACTGCCGGCTGCGGGCCGGTGCCCGTGCAGCCACCGAGGGCGATCGTTGACTCGGTCGGCGGCAGGATCGTCAGCGTGCCGCCGTCGGCCGCATCGCCGACGTCGAAGAAGCTCAGCACCAGGGTCTGGCCGGCGGCTGCCGGGATCACCCTGACGAGGTTGAACGTCGTCGACGTTCCCGCACCGTTCGCCCAGATCGTCATGTGGTCCCAGCCGGCCACCGAGACCGACCCTGCCTGCGCGGAGTTGGCCCGGATCGCGAAGACGTTGGAGGTGTCTCCCTTGACGCTGGTGTCGTCGCCGCTCTGGGTCAGGACCGACTGGTTGCCGTAGTTCCAGGCTCCGCCGAAGGCCCCCTCCTTCGTGCCGCCCATCGCCACATCGGAACGGACCTGCAGGTAGTAGTCACCCGCCGTCGTCGGGGTGAACGCACAGAAGGTGACCCACTGGTGGAAGACCTGCGCAAGCTGGGGCAGGTAGGACCCATTCGCTCCGCTTGAGGGAACCCCGGGCTTCGTGTACTGCCGCAGGTGCTTCACCGTCACCGAACTGGCCCGGTAGCCGGGGTACTGGACCGGCTGGCACTGGGGCTCTGCGGGCGCGACCTTCGGGTTGTAGGTGTCGGTGGGCGCGCGCAGGGCGACAGAGGTGATGGTCGGAACCGAGGTGGACTCGGTTCCAACCGCGGCGTCGCCGGCACAGAACTGGGTGAGATTGACAGGATTGCCGTAGCTGTCCAGTGTGGTCTTCCGGTAGCGCGTCAGTGCGTCCGTGGTCGCGAGGCTGTTCCAGTTGTCCGCCAGCGCCGGATCGGCCGTCGTTCCAGCGGCCGGTGCCGGCGCACCGTCACATTGCGTGTTCGTGTAGGCGTACTCAGGGTCGTAGAGCTGGATTGTCAGCAGGCTGCCCACGGCGGCGGTGCCGACGTGGACCACGTAGAACTCCCCGGCCGGATCGAAGTCGGTGTTGTTCTTCGAGCTGTCACAGCCGTACTCGCCACCGGCGCACTTGCGGGTGTCGTAGCGGTCGCCCTGGGTCTTCGTCACGGCAGGACCCTCGATGTTCGCCCAGAACCCTGGCGTACGCGGGCAAGTGGCGCCGGGGGGAACCGACAGCTGGGAGGCCACCGGTGGGGCACCCGGGGTGCCGTCAGGCTCGTTGCCAAAGGTGTTGCACGGGCTTCCCATCGGCGCGGGACCGTTGTAGTCGGCCACTGAGGAACGCGTGATGGTGGTGGCGGGCTGCCCGAACGTCGACGCGAAGGTGTTCGGGATCGTGCTCGAGACGGTGACCTTCAACTGGGTGGGCCTGGCGCCCAGGCCGACCGTCACGTGCGAGGTCGCGGACTGGGAGTACCCGTTCTTGGCGGCGGCGGCAAAGGCAGCGGTGGTCGCGTCGGGCAGGTCACCGGGCAGGTAGGTGACCCCAGCAAGTGCAGCAGCATCGGCGGCCGTCTGGACGCGGCCCACCTCGATGTACATCCGGGCAACGTCAACGCTGATCGAGGCGAGCGGCAGGAACAACGCAATCGTGAAGAAGGCCACCAGGAGCGCGGCGATGCCGGCTTCGTCGCGACGGGCCAGCCGACGTCGCAGGTGCGTCCTCACAGGTGGGCCCCTGGCAGGCAGCCAGCACTGGGCAGTGGCTCGAACTGCATCACGCTGCGCTCGTTGATCGTGACCGAGTTCTTGAAGAACCCGGTGATCCAGGGGTGTGTCGCGGTCATCGCGATGCCGATCGCGGTCTCGTTCGGATCGTTCACGCAGGCATTGACCGAGGTGGAGTTCCAGGAGCCACTCGCGTACCGGAAGGCGCCCAAGCCGGTGTCCCAGACGTAGACCACGCAGTTGTAGCTGCAGGTCAGGGCGGTGTTGTTGGCCGGCTGGGGGTAGCCCTTCGCATTCGCGTCATAGATGGTGAGTGAGTTGATCTGGGTCTGTGGCATCGCACTGCCTGCGCGCTGGATGGCGTTCGCGGCGGCCTGCGCAAACGCGGGGGCGCTCGCCGGTGTGCACGGCGGCGGGTTGACGCTCGCGACACAGGTGCCCGGTCCGGCGCCTGCCGAGACCGATGCAATCCGCGAGCCCACCCGGACGGCGCTGGACACCGAGACGATGTCGCGCATGTAGAGCGACATCTCCACGATGCCGAGCATCATCGTGATCAGGATGGGTAGCAACAGTGCGGCTTCCACGGCTGTGGAGCCTCGTTCCGACTTTCCTTCTCCCGAGAAACATTTTTCGACGCGCGACACAGTGGATCTCTCCCTCCCAGAAGCGACTCACTTCGCAGGGTAGGACGACCAGAGGGACGGATGTGGCGCAATTGGCGAGATCCAACCGTTCGGTCAATTCTGAGTAGTTCACCCGTCAGCGGGGCGCCTCCCGGGGCGAGCCGTCAGGATCGCTCTCCGCCGGGCACCCACAAGACGTCGCCGGACTCGCGGTTCGCGTAGCGGGCCAGGATGAACAGCAGGTCCGAGAGCCGGTTGAGATAGGTGATCCCGAGCAGGTTCATCGAGTCGCCGAAGTCGGCGTACGCAGCCCAGGCGTCCCGCTCAGCACGGCGTACGACGGTGCGCGCGACGTGCAGCTGGGCAGCACCCACGGTCCCGCCGTTGAGGATGAACGAGCGCAGCGTCGGCAGCTCCTCGTTGTACTGGTCGCACCACACCTCGAGCCGGTCGATGTAGTCCTGCTCGATCCGCAGCGGCGGGTACTTCGGGTCCGGCACGACCGGCGTACAGAAGTCGGCACCCACATCGAAGAGGTCGTTCTGCACGTGCGTGAGCACCTTGACCACGTCGGCGTCGAGGTTGCCGGTCGTGAGCACCACTCCGAGCTGTGCGTTGGCCTCGTCGACGGTCGCATAGGCCTCCAGCCGCAGATCGGTCTTCGACGTGCTGCTCATGTCGCCGAGGCGGGTCTGACCGGCGTCGCCGGTGCGGGTGTAGATGCGCGTGAGGTTGACCATGGCCCCAGCCTAGGACCCCTCGGAGGGGCCACCGGCTGGGTAGGGCCCTTGGACTCGGCCATCTAGGGTGGCCGACGTGGAGAGTTTCCGGATCACCTCGGAAGGACCTCATCGGCGACCCCTGGCGGGCACGGTGTACGTCGGCGGCGCGAAGAACTCTGCTCTCAAGCTGATGGCTGCCTCTCTGCTCGCGCCGGGCCGGTCGAAGATCCACAATGTCCCCGACATCCTCGACGTCGACGTGATGGGGCAGCTCCTCGAACGGCTCGGTTGCACGGTCGCGATCGCGCACCCGCAGGATGCGGATCCGACCCGCGGGCTGATCAGCGGCACCGTCACCATCGACGTCCCGCAGGAGCTGAAGTGGGAGGCGCCCTACGAGCTGGTCCGAAGGCTGCGCGCCTCGATCGCCGTGCTCGGCCCTCTTGTCGCCCGCTGCCACCGCGCGAGCGTCGCGTTGCCCGGCGGCGACGCGATCGGCTCGCGCGGCCTCGACATGCACATGCGGGGTCTCCAGGAGCTCGGCGCCCGCGTCTGGATCGAGCACGGCCAGGTCGTCGCCGACGTACCGGACAGGTTCGCCGGCGCAAACCTCTGGCTCGACTTCCCCTCCGTCGGGGCCACCGAGAACCTGCTGATGGCGGCGGTCCTGGCCGAGGGCCACACCGTGATCGACAACGCCGCGCGTGAGCCCGAGATCGTCGACCTGTGCCAGATGCTGATCTCGATGGGCGCCAGGATCGACGGCATCTCCACCTCGACACTCGTGATCGAGGGGGTCTCGTCGCTGAGTCCTGTCGAGCACACCACCGTCACCGACCGGATCGTTGCCGGCACCTGGGCCTTCGCTCCCGCGATCGCAGGCGGGACCGTGACCGTCGAAGGTGGGGTGCACGCCCACCTCGACCTGGTGCTCGACAAGCTCGCTGCCTCCGGCGCCGAGGTCACCGACCACGCCACGGGCTTCACGGTCAGCAGCGACAAGCAGCTCAAGGCGTTCGACGTGGTGACACTGCCGTTCCCCGGCTTCCCGACCGACCTGCAGCCGTTCGCGCTCGCGCTGGCCTCGATCAGTGAAGGCACCGCGATGATCACCGAGAACGTCTTCGAGGCCAGGTTCATGTTCGCCCAGGAGCTGGCTCGGCTCGGAGCCGACCTGCGCACCGACGGTCATCACGCCGTCGTACGCGGCCGACGTGAGCTGTCGGGGGCACCGGTCGTTGCCCACGACATCCGGGCCGGGGCCGCGCTCGTCCTTGCGGGACTAGCTGCTCAGGGCACCACCACGGTCGCCGAGTCGCAGCACATCGACCGTGGCTATCCGTACTTCGCCGAGGTGCTGCGTTCGCTCGGTGCGGATGTTGAGCGGATGAATATTTTGTAGACCGAAACCCTTTCGTTACCGAGTGCCTGCAACCTCCGGGTGCCCTGCCGCGTCATGATTGTTGACGGGAGCGCGGGGGAAACACGAGGGAGCTGAGGGCGATGGATCTCACCATCGACGGACCAACACTGGTCGTTGCCGGACAGATCGACGTTCGGTGCGTCACCGAACTTCGCGATGCGTTGTACGACCACCTCGAGACCCATCCTGAAGACGTCTTCCTCGACGTCAGTGATGTCGAGTCGGTGGACCTCACGGTGCTCCGGATGATCGCGGTCGCCAGCAGGCTCGCTGCCCGCGAGGACCATCACCTGACCTTGCGCGGCTGCCCGCCCGCCGTACGACGGCTGCTGCACCTGACCCACCTGCGCAACCTGGTCGAGGTGGAGTCGGGCGCAGCGACCGCCTGAGTCTCGACAAGCTCGACCACCGGGCGAACGGCTCGACCACCGGGCGCTGTGACCCGGTTGGCAGCGTGAGACAGTCCACAACCCGTACTCATTGGTAGCCAACCGCCATACGCTGCCCTACATGAGCACCGAGTCGAGCGACAAGCCGGGCGGCAGCCGCGTGAAGGACCGCCCGTGGGTGATGCGCACCTACGCAGGACACTCGTCCGCTGAGGGTTCGAACAAGCTGTACCGCGGCAACCTGGCCAAGGGCCAGACCGGTCTCTCGGTCGCTTTCGACCTCCCGACCCAGACCGGCTATGACCCCGACTCGCCGCTGAGCCGCGGTGAGGTCGGCAAGGTCGGCGTTCCGGTGATGCACCTCGGCGAGATGCGGAAGCTCTTCGACGAGATCCCGCTGACCACGATGAACACCTCGATGACGATCAATGCGACCGCGATGTGGCTGCTCGCGATGTACCAGGTCGTCGCGGAGGAGCAGAACCCCGACCTGGAGCCGGCCGAGGTCGCCGGGCTGCTGGGCGGCACCACCCAGAACGACATCATCAAGGAGTACCTCTCGCGCGGGACCTACGTCTTCCCGCCGGAGCACTCCCTGCGCCTGATCAGCGACATGATCGCCTACACCGTCCACTACATCCCGAAGTGGAACCCGATCAACATCTGCAGCTACCACCTCCAGGAGGCGGGCGCGACGCCGGAGCAGGAGCTCGCCTACGCACTGTGTACGGCGATCGCGGTCCTCGACACCGTGAAGGCATCGGGACAGGTCTCCGAGGAGGACTTTCCGACCGTGGTGGGACGGATGTCGTTCTTCGTCAACGCCGGCGTGCGGTTCATCGAGGAGACCTGCAAGATGCGGGCGTTCGTCCAGCTCTGGGACGAGATCACCCGCGACCGCTACGGCGTCACCGACGAGAAGATGCGCCGGTTCCGCTACGGCGTCCAGGTGAACTCTCTCGGCCTGACCGAGGCCCAACCCGAGAACAACGTCCAGCGGATCGTCCTGGAGATGCTCGGTGTGACGCTGTCCAAGAACGCTCGCGCCCGCGCCGTCCAGCTGCCGGCGTGGAACGAGGCGCTCGGGCTGCCGCGCCCGTGGGACCAGCAGTGGTCGCTGCGGCTCCAGCAGGTCCTGGCCTTCGAGTCAGACCTGCTCGAGTACGACGACATCTACGAGGGCTCGCACGTGATCGAGGCGAAGGTCGCCGAGCTGGTCACCGACGCCCGCGCCGAGATGGACCGGGTGCAGGCGCTGGGTGGTGCGGTCGCCGCCGTCGAGTCCGGCTACATGAAGTCCGAGCTGGTGTCCGCGCACGCGACCCGTCGCGCCCGGATCGAGAACGGCACCGACATCGTCGTGGGCGTGAACAAGTTCGAGACCACGGCCGTCTCTCCGCTGACCGCTGACCTGGACGGCGCCATCCAGACCGCCGACCCCGAGGCCGAGCGGACCGCGATCGACTCGCTGAACGCCTGGAAGGCCGAACGCGACGAGGCCGCGGTGGCCGAGGCGCTGGCCACCCTGGCAGCGGACGCCAAGACCGACGCGAACCTGATGACCGCCACGCTGGCTGCCGCCCGTGCGGGGGCCACCACCGGCGAGTGGGCCGGAACCCTGCGCGAGGTGTTCGGAGAGTTCCGGGCCCCGACCGGAGTGGCCGGCGCTGTCGGTGTCGCGGAATCCGGTGCCGAGCTG
>JAOPXK010000015.1 GCA_025965195.1 Marmoricola sp. | reverse complement strand
TCGACGTTGCGCTTCCGAGAACGTCATGAGGTTGAGCGGGATCTCGGAGAGCAGGGCTTCGTCGTCATCGACGTCCGCGATGCGCCTGATCGGCCAGGCAAGGAGTTCGTCTTTCTCGCCCGCCGCGGCCGACGATGAGCCCAGATAGTCGCACCGCACGGCACGTTGACGTCAGTCGTCTTGACGGGACGACGCGGCAAAAGGGGGCGCAAGTGGCGCAGCGCCGGCCATGCGGTCGTCGGACGAGAATCGTCGAAAACCCTGAACACGCAACCGATGCACTATCGTGGGTCCTGTTGAAGGGATGGCTCCGCAAGCCATCCTGGCCGCACACTATGTCGCGGCTTGTATCTCGTACTCCTGGTTTTCGGTTCGCTGGACTTCAGCAGGTGGATGTCTTCAGCGGCTTGCGGGCACAGTGCCCGGCACGTAAACAAAGGAAAAGATCATGGCTCAGGGAACTGTCAAATGGTTCAACGCCGAAAAGGGTTTTGGCTTCATCGCGCAGGATGGCGGCGGCGATGACGTCTTCGTTCACTACTCCGCGATCCAGACCAGCGGCTACAAGTCGCTCGACGAGAACCAGAAGGTCGAGTTCGACGTCACCGCAGGCCCCAAGGGTCCGCAGGCCGAGAACGTCCGCGTCTCCTGACTTCACCAGGACGAGCCCCGACCGCGTTTGCGGTCGGGGCTCGTCCTGCGTAGGGACCGGCACCGAGGGACGGCGACGCGGCATGTCCGGCCGAACTTGCGTTCGCCCCCGCGGTCGTGGCAGCCGCGGCCCAGGCGCCCGTGCGGGACGTTGGCTCAGGGGAGAGGTGTGGTGGCGGCCGACTCAGAACCCGAGATCCCCGCCAGAGTCGTCCGCGCCGGTCATCCACCATCTGCCGGCGTGGTAGCGCACGTAGATGTGCTCGGTCACGACGCGAGCGCCGACGGTGGCCTTGAGGAGGATCGTCGCCTTGCCTCGGGCGTACGACACAACCTTGGTGCTCGTCAGTTGCATCGAAAGGCCTTGCGAAGCGAGGGTCGTGGCATCCGACCGTGACTCCGCCTCGCAGCTGCCGTGGGCATAGTGCTGGGCGTCGAACTTCAGATAGGCAGGGGACTCCAGGGCGCAGGACGCACCAAACTTCCCAGCCGAGCCCAGCCGAAAACTCTTCTCAACGAGCGCTACCGCCCCAGCCTTGGTGGGTCCGGTGGGCTGTGCACCCGGCGAGGAAGGCACCTGCGATTGGTTCGGGGCGGGCATGGACGCGAGGGGTGCCGCGCTTGTGCTCCATCCGTGGCTGACGAGGTAGATCCCAACCGCGACGATGAGAAGTATCGAAAGTGTTATGACACTGACGAAGACAGGGTCGGGGTTACGCCTGACTCCGGTCGAGGCGTCGGTGTCGTTGGTCATGGTGCGTGAGAGTAGTCCGGGAGTCTGCTTCGCGGGGCGGTTTCGACCGGCGGCGCGGCGAGCCCGTTGTCGATGGACCGACCGCCATCGCCTGCGCACGTCTCGGTTGCTGCTTCGGGGCTGACGGTTGCAGTACTGGCGTCGGTAAGCGCCGTACGGAGGGGTATCGGACAAGACTGGTGACGGTTCCTGGACAACACGCACACGACGCCCCAATCGGCCCGTCGTTCACACCAGCGAAATGTGCCCGAGACATCCGGTGCGGTCAGGACGCCTAGATTGACGACGTCACGCTGAAACAGCTGCGTCAGCAGCCTGGTCCGAGGGGTACCAAGTGAGTGGAAACAACGTCCGGCTGCAGGCGATCAAGGATGTCGAGGCCTACGTGCCTCCGACGGCGAGCTTCGAGCTCACCGAGGCGCCCGGCGAGATCTTCGGCGAGAACGTCTTCAGCAAGGCGGTGATGCAGCGGCGACTGCCGAAGTCGGTCTACAAGTCGGTGCTCGCGACGATCGACCACTCCGCCCCACTCGACCCGATGATCGCCGATGCCGTCGCGTCGGCGATGAAGGACTGGGCGATGGAGAAGGGCGCGACCCACTATGCGCACGTCTTCTACCCCCTCACCGGCCTGACCGCGGAGAAGCACGACAGCTTCCTCGAGCCTGCCGGCGATGGATCCGCCCTCGCAGAGTTCGCGGGCAAGACCCTCACCCAGGGCGAGCCGGATGCATCGAGCTTTCCGAGCGGCGGTCTGCGCAACACCTTCGAGGCCCGCGGCTACACCGGCTGGGACGTGACCAGTCCGGCGTACGTACTGGAGAACCCCAACGGCAACACGCTGTGCATCCCGACGATCTTCGTGTCGATGACCGGCGAGGCCCTCGATCACAAGACGCCCCTACTGCGCTCGCAACAGGCGATGGCCGAGCACGCCGAGCGGATCCTTCGGCTCTTCGGTCATGAGCCGGACCGGGTGGTGTCGTACTGCGGCGCCGAGCAGGAGTACTTCCTGGTCGACCGGCACTTCTTCCTTGCCCGCCCGGACCTGCTCAACGCCGGCCGCACGCTCTTCGGGAGCAAGCCGCCGAAGGGCCAGGAGTTCGACGACCACTACTTCGGCGCGATCCCGGAGCGAGTTCTCGGCTTCATGATGGACACCGAGCGTGAGCTCTTCAAGCTGGGCATCCCGGCCAAGACCCGCCACAACGAAGTTGCTCCCGGCCAGTTCGAGATCGCGCCGATGTTCGAGCGCGCCAACGTCGCGGCCGACCACCAACAACTGCTGATGACGACGTTCAAGACCATCGCCAAGAAGCACGGCATGGAGTGCCTCTTCCACGAGAAGCCGTTCGAAGGCGTCAACGGTTCGGGCAAGCACGTGAACTTCTCGCTGGGCAACACCACCGAGGGCAACCTGCTGCTCCCGGGGGACAACCCGCACGACAACGCACAGTTCCTGGTGTTCTGCGGAGCCGTCATCAGGGCGGTCCACCAGTACGGCGGACTGCTCCGCGCCTCTGTCGCATCCGCGAGCAACGACCACCGGCTCGGCGCCAACGAGGCGCCGCCCGCGATCATCTCGATCTTCCTTGGCGACCAGCTCACCGACGTCTTCGACCAGATCGCCAAGGGTGGTGCGACGTCCTCGAAGGACAAGGGCACGCTGATGGTCGGCGTCGACACGCTCCCGGTCCTGCCGACCGATCCCGGCGACCGCAACCGGACCAGTCCGTTCGCCTTCACCGGCAACCGCTTCGAGTTCCGTGCTCCGGGCTCGATGCAGTCGGTGGCCGGGCCGATGGTCACGATCAACACGATCATGGCCGAGGCGCTCGACTACATCGCGACCAACATCGAAGATGCAATGGCGGCAGGCACCGAGTTCAACACAGCGGTGCAGGACGTCCTCTCCGAGATCATCAGCGACCACGGTGCGGTGGTGTTCAACGGCGACGGCTACTCCGAGAACTGGCAGATCGAAGCCGCCGCCCGCGGGCTCCCGAACCTGCGCACCACGCTCGATGCGCTTCCCGAGCTCGTCTCCGGGCCCTCGATCAAGCTGTTCGAGCAGTACAAGGTCTTCAGCGAGCGGGAGATGCACTCGCGCTACGAGATCGGCCTGGAGCAGTACGCGCTCAGCATCGGCGTCGAGGCCCGGCTGACCCTGGAAGTCGGCGCGACGTCCGTGCTCCCTGCAGCGATGCGGTACCAGACCGAGGTGGCGGTCAACCTCGGCGCGCTCAAGGCTGCCGGGGTCGAGGTCGACACGGCTCCGCTCGAGCTCGTGTCCGGGCCGGTGTCCGACCTGCGCGTCGCGCTCGGTGCTCTCGCGGCGGCGCTCCAGGCCGACAGCCCGGAGACGCCGATGGCCGAGGCGGTGCACTCGCGCGACGTGCTCCTCCCGGCGATGGCGGCGGTGCGCTCGGCTGCGGACGAGCTCGAGGGCATCGTGGCCGACGACCTGTGGCCGCTCCCGACCTACCAGGAGATGCTCTTCATCCTCTGATCACACGTAGCGCTCCTTCAGCTTGCGCTTGACCATCTTCCCGGTCGCCGACCGGGGAAGATCGTCGACGAAGTCGACCGACTTCGGGGCCTTGTAGCCGGCGAGCCGCGTCTTGACGAAGTCGATCAGCTCCTGCGCCAGCTGCTCGCTCGGGGAGTAGCCGTCGGCGAGCTGCACGCACGCCTTCACCTGCTCGCCCATCTCGGGGTCGGGGATGCCGATGATGCCGACGTCGTACACCGCCGGATGCAGGATCAACACGTTCTCTGCCTCCTGCGGATAGATGTTCACTCCGCCCGAGATGATCATGAACGAGCCGCGGTCGGTGAGGTAGAGATAGCCGTCTCCATCGAGGTAGCCGACATCACCGGTGGTCGTCCAGGTCGGGTGTGCGGCGTGCTGGACCGAAGCGGTCTTCGCGGCGTCCTTGAAGTACTCGAAGGGAAGCTCCTCGCGCTCGACGTAGATCGTGCCGATCTGCCCTGACGGCACCTCGGTGCCCGACTCGTCGCAGATCCGGAGGACGCCCAGCGCCGCCCGCCCGACCGAGCCCGGTCGCTCGAGTGCCTCGGTGCTGTTGATCAGGGTGATCCCGGCGCCTTCGGTCGAGGCCCAGTACTCATGGATGACCGGCCCCCACCAGTCGATCATCGAGCGCTTCACCTCGGGTGGGCACGGCGCGGCAGCGTGTACGGCGTACCGCAGGCTCGTCACGTCGTACTGGTCACGCACCACCTCCGGCAGCTTGAGCATCCGGACGAACATCGTCGGCACCCACTGGCTGTGGGTGACCTGGTGCTCGTCGATCAGCTGCAGCGCAGTCTCGGGATCGAACCTGTCCATCATCACGACCAGGCCGCCCACGGAGTTGGTGACACCGCAGAACCGCAGCGGGGCGGCGTGGTAGAGCGGAGCGGGGGACAGATAGACCGTGGTCTCATCCATGGCGTAGATGGTCGCGAAGACCGGCGTGTACGGGTCGGGAACCTGGTCGACCTGGCCGTCCCGGAGCGGGATGCGCACGCCCTTGGGCACCCCCGTCGTGCCCGACGAGTACAGGAAGTCCTGTCCGCGAGGCTGGTCGACGAGCGGCTCCGCGGACGCAGCCGCGAGCACATCGGTGTACGCCGCGAAGCCAGCGAGGTCACCACCCCAGGCGATCCGGTGGGTGATCGCACCGACAGCGTCGCTGGCGGCAACGGCATCGGCAGCGTCCGCAGAGGCGAAGAGGACCTTGCACTCGCAGTCGTCGAGGATGTAGTTGGTCTCGGCGGCCGTGAGGTGGTGGTTCACCGCGGTGACGTAGAAGCCCGAGCGCAGTGCTGCCCAGTAGACAACCAGCATCGGGAGGTCGTTGGTGGAGACCATCGCGACGTTGTCGCCGACCTTCATGCCGACACTGCGCAGATGGTTGGCCAGTCTGGTCGACTGCTCGTCGAGCTCCCGGTAGGTCAGTGACTCACCGGTTGCGGGGCGGATCACTGCCAGCCGATCGGGATCCGTGAGAGCGAAGGTGCCGGGATACAGGCCGGTACCGGTTGCGACGGACAAAGGTGCACACCTCTCATCGACGTGCCTCCACCCAACACCAGCCAGCCGAAAGGACCAAGAACAAACACCTGGGACCTGCGGCTGCTGTTCCTCCGCCGAGCGTCGAGGAACCGTCTGGACCACCTTGACGACCCTGCGAGCCGGGGCGAACATCGATCGAGGGGTTCGCGAGGGTGCGGCGGACGCGCCCAGTCACGGAGGCGTTCGAATGAAGTTCCAGAAACTGGCAGTGTGCGTGGCATCTCTGGCCCTGCCCCTGACCGCTCTTGCGGCACCCGCTGCTGACGCCAGCAGCGCGAGGGGGTATCCGTACAAGGCCCCCGTGGTCAAGTGGGCCGGGCACGCGCGCACGCTCGGTGATCACGCCCTGGTCGGTTCGCGGTACCGCTGTTTCGGCGGCAACGTGGGCACCCACGTCTGGGTCTCCCTCAAGCAGGGTCCGAAGATCACCAAGATGTCACTGAAGCAGCTGAAGAAGGCCGAAGGCACCAGCGCCATCTCGAAGTCCTGGTACGACACGAACAAGACCGATCCGCAGCTGGTGTACGTGGTGTGCAACGGCAAGTGGCAGCACCAGACCTTCCGGCTCAAGAAGGAGAAGGGGCACCTGCACCGAGGCTGGGCCTTCCTTCAGTTCTGCTTGTTCGACAGCCACTCCGACCCGACCTCGCAGACCTCGACCAAGGGCTTTGCCTTCAGGTACTCGAAGGTGTGGGTGACGCGCTCACCGGTCTGACGCCCTCAGGATCCGGCGTCGAACGAGCACGAACGGGTCTAGGCTCCGGCCATGTTGACCGTTGCGCTCGTCTTCGCCGGCCTTGCGGCCCTGCTCCACGTCTACATCTTCGTGCTCGAGTCCCTGCAGTGGGAGACACCGGCCACTCGCAGGGCATTCGGCACGTCCCCGGAGGAAGCTGCGATCACCAAGCCGCTGGCCTACAACCAGGGCTTCTACAACCTGTTCCTGGCCATCGGCACGGCTGTCGGCATCGCCATCAGTGGCTCGAACCGTGACGCCGGCCTCGCCCTGGTCACCTTCGCGACGGGATCGATGCTGACCGCGGCGCTCGTGCTCGGTTCGAGTGACCGGTCGAAGCTGCGAGCGGCGTTCACGCAGGGAACGATCCCGGCACTGGCATTGCTCAGCCTGTTGGTGTGGGTGCTGACCAAGTAGCAGTCAGAACGAGGTGGCGTCGGGCCGACCGGGCATCTTCGCGAGCAGGTCACGAGCGGCCTGGGCGTGCTTGTGCTCCACGAGCACCTCGTAGCGGGTGGCGACGACCGTGCTGATCGAGGTGAAGTCGCGTCGGCCGCGGGTGGCGGCGTAGCCCGCCAGCGCCCAGACCAGGCCGAAGACTGCGCCGAACAACATCGTCGCGATGATCACCCCGAAGGCGTTGTTGTTGCCGAACAGCGAGAAGATCACGCCGACGAACAGGCCCATCCAGAGCCCCGACAGCAGTCCGCCGAGCGCGACCTTGCCAGTGGTCAGCCGACCGGTCACGCGCTCGAGCTGCTTGAGATCGGTGCCGACGATCAGGCAGTTCTGCACCGGGAACTCGTTGTCGGAGAGGTAGTCCACTGCCTTCTGGGCGCCTGCGTAGTCGTCGTACACGCCCAGGGACATCGGGAAGTTCAGCGTCATCGCGCTCTGGATCAATGGGTTCTGTGCGGGAGTGCTCATGACCCCATCGTCTCAGTCAGGCAATGGTCATGCCACCGTCGACGGGGATGGTTTGACCGGTGATGTAGCCCGCCGCATCGGACGCCAGGAAGACGACGGTCGCGCCCAGCTCGGCCGGGTCGCCCTTGCGCCGGGCGGGCACCCGCGTCATCGCGAGATCGAGATAACCCGGCGGGTAGCTGTCGGTCATCTCCGAGGTGAAGAACCCCGGCGCGATCGAGTTGACCCGGATGCCCTTGCGTTCCATCCACTGCTGGGCGAGGTCGCGGGTCAGCCCGTTCAGGCCGGCCTTCGACGCGGAGTACGCCGCCTGGGGGAGTCCGCCGGTCGTGATGCCCAGGACCGAGCTGATGTTGATGATCGAGCTGCCCGGCTTCATCACCCGCCCGCACGCCTGCGCCATCCAGTAGGCCCCGTTGAGGTTGACGTCGATCACCGAGCGGAACTGTTCCGGCGTCTCCCGGGTGGCGGGTACGGCGGTCCCGGAGCCCGCGTTGTTGACCAGGATGTCGACCCGGCCGAACTCCGCCATCGTGGCATCGACCAGCGCCTGGCACGACGCGGGATCGGAGACGTCGGTCGCGACGGACAGGGCGCGCCGGCCGGCGGCTTCGACCAGGGCGCCGGTCGAGGGCAGCCGGTCGACGCGGCGCGCACCGAGGGCGACATCGGCGCCGGCCTCGGCCAGCGACTGCGCGAACGCGACGCCGAGTCCCGACGAGGCACCAGTGACGATGGCGACCTTGCCATCGAGGCGGAAGAGATCAGAGACAGTCATGCCCCGATGATGCCCGACGCCTCATGCTGCGGACGAGCGGGCCTGCCAGGCCGACTGGACCATCTGCTCGAGGTTGTGGCGCATCTTCCAGTCGAGGTCGCGCGCTGCCAGCTCGCCGGTCGCGACGATCCGCGCCGGATCGCCGGGACGTCGGGCGGTGATCTCGGGGGTGAAGTCGATGCCGGTGACCGAGCGGATCGTGTCCATGATCTCGCGCACCGAGGAGCCGGCGCCGCTGCCAAGGTTGTAGACGGGCTCGACGGGCTGGCCCGCAGCCATCCTGCGTGCCGCCGCAACGTGCGAGACCGCGAGGTCGGCGACGTGCACGTAGTCACGCACGCAGGTGCCGTCGGGCGTCGCGTAGTCGTCGCCGTTGATCCTCGGGGTCTTCCCGGCGAGCAACATCTCGAACGCGATCGGGAACAGGTTGTGCGGACTGGTGTCGTAGAGGTCGTCGCTGCCCGAGCCGACGACGTTGAAGTAGCGCAGCGAGGTGTGCTTGAGACCCGTTGCGATCGCCTGGTCACGGAGCAGCCACTCGCCGATCAGCTTGCTCTCGCCGTACGGCGACTCGGGGGCGGTCCTGGTCTCTTCGGTGACAATTTCGACGTCCGGAGTGCCGAACGTTGCGGCGCTCGAGGAGAACACCACCTTGTCGACGCCCTGGTCCTGCATCGCCCTGAGCAGCGAGAGCGTGCCGGTGACGTTCTGGTCGTAGGTGTGGATCGGCCGCGAGACCGACACACCGGCGTACTTGAAGCCCGCCACGTGCACGACGCCCTCAACCGAGTGGTCCGCGAGGGCCCTGGCGACCAGGGGAGTGTCGAGGATCGTGCCCTCGACGAAGGGAGTGTCGGCGTCGATGAACGTGCGATGCCCACTCGAGAGGTCGTCCAGTACGACGGCCTGGAGGCCGACCTCCTTGAACGCCCGCACCACATGCGCGCCGATGTAGCCCGCTCCGCCAGTCACCAACCAAGTCATGCGTTGAGCCTAGTGGTGCATGAAACGCCGCTGGCTGGGAAAGGTAGTCACGGTAGTAGGTGCCTGAAGAGCTTCAGGCACCCTTTCTCTGGGAGGCGCAATGATCGCACTGGACTCGAGCTCGATCCTTCGGCTGGATGCGAACTGGGTCGACTACCTGCTCATTGCGACGTATTTCGTGTTCGTCCTCGGCATCGGGCTGATGGCTCGCCGATCGGTGTCGACCAGCCTCGACTTCTTCCTGTCGGGCCGCTCGCTGCCGGCCTGGGTGACGGGCCTGGCGTTCATCTCCGCCAACCTCGGTGCGGTCGAGGTCATGGGCATGTCGGCGAACGGGGCCGAGATCGGGATGCCGACCTTCCACTACTACTGGATCGGCGCGATCCCGGCGATGCTCTTCCTCGCCGTGGTGATGATGCCGTTCTACTACGGCTCCAAGGTCCGATCGGTCCCGGAGTTCATGCTCCGACGGTTCGGACCGACGGCCCACCTGGTGAACTCGATCAGCTTCGCGATTGCGCAGGTCCTGATCGCGGGCGTGAACCTCTACCTGCTCGCCACCATCGTGAACAGCCTGCTCGGCTGGCCGATCTGGGTCTCGACGGTTGCCGCGGCGTTGATCGTCCTCTCCTACATCACTCTCGGCGGGCTTTCGGCCGCGATCTACAACGAGGTGCTGCAGTTCTTCGTGATCGTGGCCGCGCTGCTGCCGCTGACCGTGATCGCGCTGCACAAGGTCGGCGGCTGGGGCGGTCTGAAGGACAAGATGGCCACCGCGCACACGACCAGCCAGCTGTCGTCCTGGCCGGGCAACTCGCTGACCGGTTTCACGTCGTCGTTCTGGTCGGTCATCGGGATCGTCTTCGGTCTGGGCTTCGTGCTGTCGTTCGGCTATTGGACGACGAACTTCGTCGAGGTGCAGCGGGCGATGGCGAGCAAGGACATGAACTCCGCGCGGCGAGCACCGATCATCGGCGCGTTCCCGAAGATGTTCATCCCGTTCATCATCATCGTGCCGGGCATGTTGGCCGCCGTACTCGTTCCCGAGCTTGCGAAGTACAAGGCCGCAGGAGGCAAGGGCGGTCCCATCGACTACAACGACTCGATCCTGCTACTGATGCGCGACGTACTCCCCAACGGACTGCTCGGTGTCGCCATCGCAGGCCTTCTCGCCGCGTTCATGGCCGGTATGGCGGCGAACGTCTCCGCGTTCAACACGGTCTTCAGCTACGACATCTGGCAGACCTACATCAAGAAGGACAAGCCGGACGGCTACTACACCGCGCTCGGTCGCTGGGCCACGCTCGGCGCCACCGTCATCGCGATCGGTACGTCGCTTCTCGCCGGTCAGTTCAGCAACATGATGAACTATCTGCAGACGCTGTTCGGGTTCTTCAACGCCCCGCTGTTCGCAACGTTCATCCTCGGCATGTTCTGGAAGCGGATGACCCCGACAGCAGGCTGGACCGGGCTGGTGAGCGGCACCTTGTCCGCCGTGGTCGTCGCAATCCTCAGCAACGACGCCCTCGGCTCGCTCAGCACCGGTGTGGTGAACCTCAGCGGGCAGGGCGCGAGCTTCGTCGCTGCAGGTGCCGCCTTCGTGGTCGACATCCTGGTCAGTGTCGTCGTCACCACGGTGACGCTGCCGAAGCCGGAGAGCGAGCTGCGCGGGCTGGTCTACTCGCTGACCCCGAAGGAAGACCATCACGATGATCACGGCGGCTCCTGGTGGCAGTCGCCGCCCAAGCTCGCCGGCGTCGCCCTGGTCATGGTCATCATCTTGAACATCCTCTTCCGCTGACCCTTTGAAGGAGGTGGCCGTGATGGCCACAGCGAAAACACAGCGTCATGCGGCTGGGCTCTTCGACATCCGCAACATCATCGGAGCGCTGCTCTTCCTCTACGGAGTCGTGCTGTTCATCGCCGGCATCGTCGGAAGCTCGAGCGTCCAGAAGGCCAAGGCCGGCGGCGTGAACGCCAACCTCTGGGTCGGCATCGCCCTGTTGCTCGTCGGCGGGTTCTTCCTGGTCTGGGCCTACGTCCGGCCGGTCGTCGTACCGGACGACCTGGACCAGACCGACGAGAAGCAGCCAGCCGGAAACCCCTGACCCGGCCGGTCAGTCGAGCTCGTCGCCGTAGCGCGTGACGATGGCCCTGCGCTCGTTGCCGTTCTGTTCGTAGGTCAGCGTGTGGACGTCGATGGCGTACAGCCGGGAGAGCTCCGCATCGGTGAGGAGCTCAGCCGCCGGACCAGTGCGTACGTCGTCAGGGCCACCCATCAGCAGCACGGAGTCGGCAAGGAAGAGCGCCTGGTCGGGATGGTGGGTGGTCAGCAGCACGCCCATCCCGTCGGCCACGAGCTTGCGCAGCAACGACAGGATCTGCGCCTGGTTGTGCAGGTCGAGGCCGGTGGACGGTTCGTCGAGCACGAGCATCGGGCAGTCCGAGGCGAGCGCCCTGGCGATCAGCACCAGTTGCTGCTCGCCTCCGCTGAGGGTGGGGAACTGCCGGTCCCGAAGGTGGCCGACCCCGGTCCGTTCCATCGCATCGATCGCGGCCACCCGATCATCACGCCCCGGCGACGCGAACAGGCCGACCTGCCTGACACGACCCATCAGCACCATGTCGACTGCCCGGTAGGCGAATGCGCCGCCACGCGCCTGGGGGACGAAGCCGATCGGTCCGTCGTGGGTGACCACACCCTCGCGCGGCTTCAGCAACCCTGCGGCGCAGCGGACCAGGGTGGTCTTGCCCCGGCCGTTCGGGCCGAGCACGGCGGTGATCGACCCCGACGGCACGGTCAGGCTCAGGTGGCGGAAGACCCAGGCTCCGGGCTCGTAACCGAAGCCGACGTCATCGAGCTCAAGCATGGTCCCAGATCCGGTCTCGGTTGCCACGCAGCAGCAGGAAGAACACCGGTGCGCCGATCATCGCGGTCAGCACCCCCAACGGGATCTCGCCGGCGGTCATCGTCCGGGCAAGGCTGTCGATCAGGACGAGGTAGACCGCGCCGGCCAGGAACGAGACCGGCAGCAGCACCCGATGGTCCGGGCCGACCCACATCCGGGCCAGGTGCGGGATGACCAGGCCGACCCAGCCGATGACCCCACTGACGGCCACGGCTCCAGCCACGATCAGCGACGTCGCCACCAGGATCGTCCAGCGCATCCGGCTCGGGTTCATCCCGAGTGACTCGGCCTCCTCGTCGCCGAGCGAGAGCACGTTGAGCCGCCAGCGCAGCAGCATGATGACCGCGGCGCCGGCCAGGATCGGCACCGCCGCGATCACCACCTTCGTGGAGGTCGCGGTCGCGACGCTGCCCAGCAGCCAGAACACGATCGCCGGGAGCGTCGTGTAGGGGTCCGCGACATAGGTGACGAGCGAGACCAGTGCCGAGAAGAACGAGCCGACCACCACTCCGCCGAGGACGACCATGAGCATGGGAGTCCCGCTCCGCCCGAGCGTCAGCACGAAGAGCAGGGCCAGTGCGGACAGGCCGAAGACGAAGGCGCCGCCGACCAGGAAGATCGACCCGAGCCCGAGCAGGAGGGCGAGTGCTCCACCGAGCGACGCGCCGGCGGAGACCCCGATGATCTCCGGGCTGACGAGCGGGTTGCGAAACGTCGCCTGCAGCGCGGCTCCCGCAAGGCCGAGTCCGCCACCGACGAGGATGGCGAGCAGCAGCCGCGGCAGCCTGACCAGGATGACCACGGTGCGTTCCGGGTCGCTGACCGAGTCACTGCCGAACGCTCCCGACGTCACGACGCCCACCACGTGCCACAGCGGGACGGGATAGCGACCGACGGAGAGCGCGACCACGGACACCACGACCAGCGCGACCGCCGTGATCGCGACCGCTGTCGGCGTGTTCGGCCGCCGCAACGCGCGCCGGCTGCGCCGGATCCTGGTCCGAGGCCGAGGAGGCGCTTCAGGTAGCACGGAACTGACCGTAGGAGGCCGAGGCCGAGTTGTCGTCCATCCACAGGATGTCGTCGATCTCGGTGGGCGTGGGAGCGGTCCGGTAGAGGAAACCGTAGTCGTCGGTGATGGCGGTCCGGAGGCCGGAGGCGGCGCCCGTCGGGAAGGCGATGTCGGCGAGCCAGCGCCACATCAACGGGGTCTCCTGGCTCGGCGGGTCCCAGCGGTAGCCGCCCAGAGGCACCTTGTAGACCCGACGCGACCGTACGGCGGACACGTCCTTCCAGACCGGGTCGTCGTAGATGTCCTTGGGGAGCGCGGCGTCGAAGGTGCCGAGGAGCACGATGTCCGGGTCCCAGCGGAGCACCTGCTCGATGTCGACGTCTCCGAAGCCGCCGGTGATCTCTGCCGCGGCGTTCTCGGCGCCGACCAGCTTGATGTACTCGTGGTTGAAGGTCTCCGCGCCCGCGACCTGCATGCTGTCGGCGAACCGCAGGAAGTAGAGCACCCGGGGCGGTCGCCCGGCCCGGGTGGCCGCCTCCTTGACCATCGCGTCCTGTGCCGTCGCGGTGCGGGCGTTCATGGCCTCGCCCCGCTCGGGCTTGCCGAGCATCGTCGAGAACATCGTCAGCCAGATCTCAAGGTCGTCGAGCGTGCCATAGTCGACGCCGAGGACGGGCAGTCCGGCGTTCTCCAGCGGCGTGATGATCCCGTTGCCCTGGCTGGACCATTGCACGACCACGTCAGGGCGCAGCGCGAGGATGCTCTCGATGTTGGGGGAGAAGTCCTCGGCGGCGACACCGTGGGCGATGTGCAGCGCAGTCGGGTAGATCGTGCTGATGATGCCGTCGCGTACGGCGGTCCAGGACTGGTCGTTCATGCCGACGATGTGCGCGGCCGACTGGTCGACTGCCATCACGATCGCGGCTGCGGGGATGGGGATCGTGACGATCCGGCGTACCGGCTTGTCGAACTTCAACGTGGTCCCGCGCTGGTCCTTGACCACGATGCTTCGGGGGTTCGTCGTAGCGGGGGAGTCGCTGCCACAGCCCGAGAGCACGGCAGCGGCGCCGAGCCCGACGGCGCCGGCGAGGATAGATCTGCGGGGCAGGTCCAGGCGGGTGGCGGCTCCGGTCGGGTCCTGTGCGCGAGGAGGGAGTTCCATCGTCGTCCTTTCAGGTACCGAGAAGTGCTGCCGGACCCGAGTGGAGGTTGCCTTCGTTGACGATGCGCAGGTGCCGGACCGTGAAGTCACGGAGGTGGCGGACCTGGCCCTCCGTGAGCCGGTCGCACACCCACTCCCAGTGCATCGAGACCCAGTCGCCGATCTCGAAGGGAGTGGCCATGCCCACTCCGTCGACCGACCTGGTCACCGATTCCGAGCGGGGCTCGCCGAAGCCGAGCAGGTGGCCGTCCCAGGTCAGCGGGGTGGACTCGACGACCACCTGGTCGCCCTGCACCGCAAGCACCTTCCCCCAACGGATCCGGCACTGGTCGAGCACCGTCAGCGCGTGCTCGGCCTTGCGCCCCTCGCTGAGGAGACCTGTCCAGGGATAGATGCAGAACACCGCAAAGCTGTGGTGGGGCACTCCGCCGGCGAGCACGCTCTCGGTCAGGTGACCGAAGCCGGGCCCGGCGCGAAAGCGGAACCGCTCGTCCATCGAATTGCCGACGGCACGCGTGGAGACCCGGTCCAGCTCGGGGCTGCCCACCCAGTAGGCATTGACCACCCGAGGGTCCAGCGGATCGTTGAGCCCGAGTGAGCCGGCGATCAGCTCGAGGTAGGGCCAAGCACCGGCGAACTGCTGTGACATCGCCCGCAGCCCGCGGTCGTCGCCGGCCATGCCCTGCTGGAAGAAGGCGGTGTGGTCGTTCGGACCGCAGTAGCCGTGCGAGTTCGGCGGGTAGGCGTATCTCGCGAACAGCACCGGGCCTGCGACTGCGGACGGCGGGAGCTCAGGCACCGCGCACCTCCGGCTCGTCGCTGTCCTCCCGGGCCCGGCCCATCATCTCGAGGCCGCTCAGCGCGCCGTCGGCGGCCGACTCGTCGACGACCTCCAGGGCGAAGCCCATGTGGATGAGCACCCAGCTCCCGGGCTCGGGGGCCTCGTCGAGCATCCCGATGTTGATCCTGCGATGCGCGCCCTGGACATCGACGACCGCGAGCTGGTCACCGAATCCGGGCACCAGCTCGACCACCTGACCGGGAATCCCGAGGCACATGTCAGCTCCTTCCAGCCGCGACTGCGTCATGGCGGACGTGCTCCGCGATCAGCGCGAGGACGGTTCGGACGGCTTCGGGAACGGCCGCCTCCAGCTCGGGGCTCAGTCCGATGCCCTCGTCGAGGACTGCTGGCCCGGCTCCGACGACGTACGTCGGGGGGAGGGTGCCGCCCAGCTGCCGCAAGCTGACGAGCACCGCGACCGGGTTCATGTCATGGGCATCGAGGTCGGCCTCCCGGGGCAGGTCGTCCTCGGTCACCTCGAGAACGACCACCGCTCCGGGCTCCTCCCGAGACGGCAGCGCGTCGACGAGCACCAGCGCGTCGTACTCGCCGAGCAGGTCGTAGGCCAGATGCATGCCCCGAATCCCGTAGTCGACCACGTGCACCTCTTCAGGCAGCTGCTCGCTCGCGAGCCGGCGGACCACCTCGGGGCCGAACCCGTCATCTCCGAGGAAGATGTTGCCGATGCCGGCGACCAGGATCCGTGGGGTCAGGTCAGCCATGTGTCCTTGCCTCATCTCTTCTCGTCGTCGTGACCGCGACCTACATCTGGCGGATCCGCAGATAGCGCTTGAAGTCGGATACCGACATGACTGCGACGACGAGGCCGATGACGACGACCACGCCGATGACAGTGACCGTGATAATTCCCAGGACCCTCATTGGCTGTTCTCCTCTCTGAGTGTGGTTTCGGTCGTTTCGCTTCGTGCAGCTTCCGGTGACAGCGGCTCGAGCTCGTCGGGTGCGAAGTACCAGTAGCGCCCGGCGAGGTCATGCAGGTCGGCGGCAGGGTCATCGACCAGCACCAGGGCAACGTGGGTCCCACCGTCGACGTCGGAGAGCACGGCTGTCACCCGGGCCACCTGGTCGGCGAAGAACAGGTCCTGGGCATCCGCCCGGCGACCGGGATGCACCCGGACGAGACTGTCGCGAGCGACGCTCACACCGTCGATCAGCACCGAGTCGAGTCCGGGCCGGACGCTCGCGTCCTCCTCCGGTGACCACCAGGGCACGTCACCGGTGTCGAAGGAGGTCGGTGCCAGGTCGTGCGGGTTGCGGTTGATCCCGTGCATGAGCTGAAGCTCCTCCGGTGAGAGGCCGTCGCACCGGTCGATGATCTCGGCCGCACGCGGGTCGGTTGCCCGGGCTTCGGCCTTCTCCGCGTCGGTCATCGTCATCACCCGCAACGTCAGGATCTCGTCGATCTCGGTCGCGTCGAAGAGCGAGCCGGCGCTCTCGCCGGCGATCTCCGGGTAGTCGGAGAGGATGATCGGCGACCCGAGCAGCAGATCGGTGTCCCCGGGCGCGCCGGCCAGCATCGGCCAGCACCGGTCCTGATGCTGCCGGGCAACGAGGTCGGCTGCATCGTCGGGTGGATCGGTCAGCGAGACGAACTCCAGACCATCGGCCTCGGCGATCAGATGGGTGCCGATCAGGGAGTGCCGGATCGCATCATCCCGGTCCAGCGGGACGGCCCCGTGGGTGTTGCGCACCTCGATGTCGAGTACGGCGTACCGCCCGTGCACGACCAGGGACGCGGTCAGCTCGGCAGCGAGTGGCCACCGCCGCCGCGCGACCCGACCGGCCTCGACACCTGCGGCGCCCAGGATCGGCTCGCTGTCCTCTCCGGCCGCGACGACGATCGGCTCGCTGACCCCTGCGGTCAAGGCGGCACCCGGTAACCGGATCTCGACCTCACACTCGACGGCTTCGTCCCAGGTCAGCTCGGTGCGGGGGGCAGCCGGATCGGCGATCGGCAGCTCGGCCACCGCAGTACCCGCAGCGTCGTGGACCTGGCGGGACTGGAGCTGGAGGAAGCGGACGTGCACCGTGATCGACGCGTCCGGTGCGGGAGCGGTCGTGACCGTCTGCAGCCGCATCGAGGCCGGCTCGCCGAAACCGGCCTCCGTCGCGCCCGCTGGTCCGAGGACGCCGAACTGCCAGCGCGACCGGTTCTTGCTCGAGCTGGCGCGATACGGATAGAGCAGGTAACCCTCGTAGAGCACGGCGTCGGCGACCGCGCGGGTGCGTGCGAGGCCGGCGCTCATGCGCCACCACCGCCCTCGATGGCTGAGAGGTCATCGGTCAGCAGCAGCCGGGCGACGGTCTCCTCCCAGGAGATCAGCCCGTGCCGGGAGCGGTAGTCGGCCAGCGCACTGATGCTGTCGTGGTCCATCCGCAGCCAACCCGAGCCGGCGTAGTAGGTCTCCATCAGCTGGCGCCAGACGGTGACGGGCATCTCGTTGCGCGCATCGCAGTTCCAGGGGACCTGCTCGATGCCGAAGCCGTTGCTGCCCTTGGTGAAGATGGTGCCCGAGAACATCAGCTCGATCGGGACCGCGCCTTCCTTCAGCGCGTGCAGGTAGCGCGAGCCGATCACGTCGAAGTCGTAGGTGCAGGGCAGTGGCAGATCCACGTCGGTGCTGTCGGTGAACCCCTGCACAGTCGCGTTGGCCTGCATCCACAGGAACGGCCGCAACGTGTCCGACCAGCGCTCCCGGTTGCCGAACAGGCCCTGCAGGTCCTTCTCCTCCTGGGCGCTGTAACCACGACGTTGCGGCTCGATCCGCACCTGGCAGCGCAGCGCGATGGCGTGCACGACCTGCCCGGTCGTCTCCTCGATCCGGAGCCGAGCGGTCAGCTGGGGTACGGCGGCATACGGCTCGGCGACGACCTCGCGGACGGTGAACGTCCAGTCACTCATTGAGCATCACCGACGGGTTTCGCCGGCCGGCTCCGTCGGTCGACGTCGTCGAAGAAGTCGGCCAATGCAGCACGCGCCTCCTGGCCGCCGTCGAAGCCACGCCAGGTGTTGCGCATCGTGCCGACCAACGCGTAGCAGGCGTCGATCGGGACGATGTGACAGCTGAACTCGCCGTCGTCATTGCGGTGCACCAGCAGTGCCTCGACGTCGTCACGGACCTGGGCGAGATCCGGGTTGGACGCCAGCATGGTTTCCCACGCGGCCATCGGCAGGTCGGACTCGGTGGCGCCGGCAGGACTGGGGTAGAAGACCACCATCTCCTTCTGGACCGAGTTGCGGAAGCAGAACGCGAGGCCGACCGGGATCTGCAGGGAGTCCCAGTCGGCGGTGGTGAAGACGAAGCCCGGAAAGTGGAGGTAGCGGTCCGGCACCGCCCGGAAGCGCAACTCGGCGTTGTCGGCGGTGAACAGCAGGTAGCAGCCCCGACAGCTGCACATCAGCCTGCGGCTGTTGAGGTCCACCACGTGCCCGTGTTCCTCCGGGACCGGCTCCGCGCACATGTCGCAGCGCTCTTCGGGCACCTCGTTGGCAGCCGGTCGTGGCCGGGTGCTGATCCGGCGCAGGGTTGCCAGCGGAGATCCGGCCGGGAAGCCGGTCGGGTCGCTCATCCGACCGCCTCCTTCGGCAGGGCCACCGACGGGATCCCGGCCTCGAAGACGAGGGGCAGCGGGTCCAGGTGAAGCTCGGGCTGGTCGAGACACGCTCCGGCACGACGTACGTCGTAGTGCACGCCGCATGTCGGGCAGCGCAGCAGTGGCTGACCGGCGGCGCCGCCGAGTCGGCGTCCGAGCGTGGCCTCATCGAGCGCCGAGCCGCAGCGTGCGCACGAGTTGCGGAACGCGAACAGGTCCGCACCGGAGCGACAGGCCAGCAGCGCCTCACCGCCAGCCGTCACCGATCGGACGGCACCGTCGGCGAGGTCGGCAAGCTCGGGGATCGGCAGCCAGCGACCGGGTGCGGAGCCGTCCATCTCCAGCCGACTTCTCAGCGATGCGACCGAAATCAGCCCGTCATCGCTCGGCGGCTCCTCGACCTCGATCGTGTGCACCTCGGGCGCTGCTGCCTCGATCGCACCCTCAACCGCGAGCTTCAGCGTGACGGAGGAGGACGGACAGCCGTCACAGCTCCCGAGCAGCCGCAGCTTGACGGTGCCGTCGTCTCGGACGTCGATGAGCTCCACGTCGCCGCCGTGGGAGCCGAGGTAGGGGCGCACGCTCTCCAGCGCCGCCTCCACCCGTTGCCCGATCGAGTGCGGATGCAGGCCGTGCACCAGCAGCAGGCCCGAGACCAGGTCGTCACCGGCCAGCCGGTTCAGCATCGCCTCGTCGAGATGGCCTTCCTCGTAGAACAGATCGAGAATCCGCTCCAGGCCGGAGCCGTAGAGGTCGGTGACCAGCCCGACGAGCTCCTCGGCCCGGCCACGGGCAACGGCAGGGGACGAAGGTGCTCCGCTCGAGCATGCCTCAAGTACCGTCTCGATCCGCTCGCCGGTGGCGTGCAGGTCCCGGGGAGCGGGATCGAGATTCGCTGTCGGCATCCGGACCTACTCGACGCCGGCGGACTGAGTCGGCGTATGCAGCCGCTCGAGCTTCTTTCCTTCGCCGAGGTACATGTGGACCCCGCAGGGCAGGCACGGGTCGAAACTTCGCACCGTCCGCATGATGTCGATGCCCTTGAAGTGCTCCCGGTCGTTCTCCTCGAAGATCGGCTGGCCTTGCACGGCGTCCTCGTAGGGGCCGGGCGTGCCGTAGACGTCACGAGGGTTGGCGTTCCAGGGGGTGGGCGGGTAGGGGTGGTAGTTCGCGATCTTGCCGTCGCGGATCACGAGGTGGTGCGAGAGCACTCCGCGGACGGCTTCGGTGAAGCCACACCCGATGCCCTGATCGGGAACGGTGAACTTCTCCCAGGTCTTCGTCCGCCCGGCGCGGATCTCCACCAGTGCCTTCTCGGCGAAGTGCAGCGCGCATGCCGCGGCGTACGCCTGGAAGTAGGTGCGGGCCCGGTTGCGCTCGATCGTGTTGCTCCACTGGGGAATCTTCCACTCGAACTCGACAGGTCCCTTCAGAGCCGTCTTCGGAAGGTTGATCTTCACCGAGGTCCCGGTCGACTGCACGTAACCGATGTCGACCAGACCGGCGAGGGCGGTCGACCACAGCCGTGCGAGCGGTCCGCCCCCGGTGTCTAGGGCGAGGTAGTCCTTGCCGTCGAACCAGCGTGGTGACATCACCCAGCTGTACTTGTTGTCCAGGTCGCGCTTCTGCGGCTTGGGATTGGTGTGCTGGTTCCACGGGTGCCGGCGGTCAACCGGGTTCCCGAGGGGGTCGTTCCTGACGAAGACCTCCTGGTCCTCCCAGTCGTCGTAGTACGACGAGCCGAGCAGGATCCGGATGCCGAGGTTGATCTCGACCAGGTCGGTGGTGACGAGCTTGCCGTCAACCACGACGCCCGGGGTGACGTACATGGCGCGACCCCAGTTGGTCATGTCCTTGTAGTCGAAGTTGCAGTGGTCGGGGTCCTGGAAGGAACCCCAGCAGGCGAGCAGGATGCGGCGGTTGCCGACCTCCTCGTAACCGGGAAGCGCCTGGTAGAAGAAGTCGAAGAGGTCGTCGTGCATGGGCACGACCTTCTTCATGAACTCCACGTAGCGCATCAGCCGGGTGATGTAGTCGGTCATCAGCTGGATGGTCGCGACCGTGCCGACCCCGCCCGGGTAGAGCGTCGACGGGTGCACGTGCCGGCCCTCCATCAGGCAGAACATCTCGCGGGTCCAGCGACTGACCTGCAACGCCTCGCGGTAGAACTCGCCGGTGAACGGGTTCAGCGACCGCATGATGTCGCCGATGGTCCGGTAGCCATGGGCGTCCGCGTGCGGAGCCTCGGTGTTGTTCGCCAGCTCGAGGACTCCCGGGTTGGTCTCGGCGACCATCCGCTCGCAGTAGTCCACGCCGACCAGGTTCTCCTGGAAGATGTTGTGGTCGAACATGTACTCCGCGGCTTCGCCGAGGTTGACGATCCACTCACCGAGCGGCGGCGGCTTCACGCCGTACGCCATGTTCTGCGCGTAACACGAGCAGGTGGCGTGGTTGTCGCCACAGATCCCGCAGATCCGGCTGGTGATGAAGTGGGCGTCGCGAGGGTCCTTGCCCTTCATGAAGATCGAGTAGCCGCGGAAGATCGACGAGGTGCTCTTGCACTCGACGACGGTCTTCTGCTTGAAGTCGATCTTGGTGTAGATCCCCAGACTTCCGACGATGCGGGTGATCGGGTCCCACGCCATGTCGGTAAGGCCGTTTGCGTCTGTCTCGAACGTGCTCGGGTTCGGAATGGTCGATGTCATGTGATCGTTGCCTTCTCTTCCGTCACCAGGTACGGCGGGCGCCGGTGGTCAGTTGGTCGCCGTCGGAGCGCCACTGGGGCTCCTTGTTCAGCGTCTGAGTGGTCATGGCGCGCAGGCGCTTGATCGTCTTCCCGTACGGCATCACGGCGGTGGTCGACAACTTGCCACCCGGTGGCTCGTCCATGAACGGCATGAACTTGTCCGGGAAGCCGGGCATCGTGCACCCGATGCAGATGCCGCCCACGTTGGGGCAACCTCCGACACCGTTGATCCAGCCACGCTTGGGGACGTTGCACTTCACTACCGGTCCCCAGCAGCCGAGCTTGACGATGCACTTCGGCGAGCCGTACTCCGTCGCGAAGTCGGACTGCTCGTAGTAGCCGGCGCGGTCACAGCCTTCGTGCACGGTGCTGCCGAAGAGCCACGCGGGCCGAAGCTCGTCATCGAGCGGGATCATCGGGGCCTGGCCGGTCGCCATGTAGAGAAGGTAGGTCAGCGTCTCCGACAGGTTGTCTGGCTGGATCGGGCAACCGGGCACGCACACGATCGGGATCCCGGCCTTCGACTTCCAGTCCCAGCCGAGGTAGTCCGGAACGCCCATCGCGCCGGTGGGGTTGCCGGCCATCGCGTGGATGCCGCCGTACGTCGCGCAGGTGCCGACCGCAACGACGGCAGTGGCCTTGGGCGTGAGCCGGTCGAGCCACTCGCTGGTCGTCATCGGCTGACCGGTGTCCGGGTTGTTGCCGAAGCCGCACCAGTAGCCCTCGTCGTGCAGCTTCTCGTTCGGGATCGAACCCTCGACGACGAGCACGAACGGCTCGAGCTCGCCTCGATCGGCCTTGTGGAACCACTCCAGGAAGTCGTCGGCACCGCCTGCCGGCCCGCACTCGAAGTCGATCAGTGGCCAGTGCACCGCGATCTGCGGCAGGCCCGGGAGGGCGCCGAGCGCGATCTCTTCAATGCTTGGTTGAGTGGCCGCGGTCAACGCAACGGAGTCACCGTCGCAGCTGAGGCCGGCGTTGATCCAGAGGACGTGGATCAGGGTCTGTTCGGCTTTGATCGCTTCGGCAGTGGGCATCGCCCGCCCGCTCTCCGGGGCCCAACTCGAGGGAGACCCCTGTTGGATGCATCAGAAACTAACGGAGCAGAGGCCGCCATTTTGACCTCTTGGTAGTACTGCTTTTCCATCAGATGCCCACGTGATTGACGATGTCAAGGTTTATCGACGAGCCATGTCAGCCAGCTGTCGAGATTTTCACCGGTTCTGGCCGAGATGGGCAGCACCTGTACGGCGGGGTTCAGCCGACGTGCATCCCGGGTCAACCGGTCGACGTCGAAATCGACGTACGGCAACAGGTCGGTCTTGTTCACCACGACCAGATCCGCGGCCGCGAACATGTGCGGGTACTTCAGTGGTTTGTCGTCGCCCTCGGGCACCGAGATGACCACGACGCGCGTCAGCTCGCCGAGGTCGAACAGGGCCGGACAGACGAGGTTGCCGACGTTCTCGATGAAGACGAGGCTCTCCGGCTCGGGCTGCAGCTCGTCGAGGGCGCGCTGCACCATCCGGGCGTCCAGGTGACAGCCGGCACCGGTGTTGACCTGGACCGCCCGCGCCCCGGCCGCCCGAATCCGCTGGGCGTCGAAGAGTGTCTCCTGGTCACCTTCGATGACCGAGACCACGCGGTCGCACAGCGCGACGGTCCGCTCGAGCAGGGTGGTCTTGCCGGCACCGGGCGAGCTCATCAGGTTGATCGCGGTGATGTTGCGGCCGGCGAGCCAGGTCCGGTTGTGCTCGGCGAGGTGGTCGTTGCGTGACAGCACCGCCTGCTCGAGCTCGATGGTGTGGGCCCGGTCGTCAGTGTGCGTGTGGTCGTGCGTGTGGTTGTGCATGTGGTCATGTGCGTGCTGATGGTCGATGTCGGTGACCCGAACCTCATCGGATCCGCATCCGCAGGTGCTGCACATCTCACTCCACCTCCACCGACGCGACCTGCAGCTCCCGTCCAGCCAGAATCTCGAGGTCGGCACTGCCGCAGGCGCAGAGCAGGAACAGGTCGGGGAGGACGAACTCGGTGTCGCAGTCGCGGCAGTGGGCGCGGGCGTCCTGCTCCTGGATCTCGAGCCGGCAACCTTCGAGCGGCGTACCACTCGTGGCCAGGTCGAAGCAGAACGAAAGGGCATCGGGGACGACCGCCGCCAACCTGCCGACCCGGATCCGGACCAAGCTGACGTGGCGATCCACGGTCCGCTCGAGGACGGTGTCGACGATGCTCTCGGCGATCGACAGTTCGTGCATGGGCACCCCCACCTTGGATTTCCACAGTAGGACGGAGCCGTGGCCCCGGCAACAGCCAGGCGTTCGGCGGTAGGATGCAGACCGATGAGGCAGGTCCTGCTCACGGACCGAGCGGAAACGCTTGAGGCACCCGCAGACGTACGAAGGACTAACTTGAGCGAGCAGGAACCCGCGGCGTACGACGTGCACGCGACGGAAAAGAAGTGGCTGCCCGTCTGGACCGCACTGGACCCGTTCCGGGCCGACGACGACGACCCGCGCGAGAAGCGCTATGCGCTGACGATGTTTCCGTACCCGAGCGGCGACCTGCACATGGGTCATGCCGAGGTGATGGCGCTGCACGACGTGATCGCGCGGTACTGGTGGCTGCGTGGCTACAACGTGCTGAACCCGATCGGCTGGGACTCCTTCGGACTGCCCGCCGAGAACGCGGCGATCAAGCGCGACGAGCACCCGGCGACGTACACCTACGCCAACATCGAGACCCAGGCCGAGTCGTTCCGCCGGTACGCCGTCAGCTTCGACTGGTCGCGCCGGCTGCACACCTCGGACCCGGAGTACTACCGCTGGACGCAGTGGCTGTTCCTGCGCTTTCGCGAGCGTGGGCTGGCCTATCGCAAGTTCTCACCAGTCAACTGGTGCCCCAACGACCAGACCGTGCTGGCCAACGAGCAGGTCGTCAACGGCATGTGCGAGCGGTGTGGCGCCGAGGTCACCAAGCGTGAGCTGTCGCAGTGGTACTTCAAGGTCACCGACTACGCGCAGCGGCTGCTGGACGACATGGAAGGTCTGCACGGGACCTGGCCCGAGCGGGTGCTGGCCATGCAGCGGAACTGGATCGGCCGGTCCGAGGGTGCGCACGTCGACTTCACGTTGAACCTGGCCGACGGCTCGTCGAAGCCGGTCACGGTCTACACGACCCGGCCCGACACGTTGTACGGCGCGACCTTCATGGTCGTCGCAGCAGACGCCAAGCTTGCCGGCGAGATCGTCGCTCCTGCACAGCGGGCCGCCTACGAGAGCTACCTGGCCGGCGTCCGCAAGGAGTCCGACATCGAGCGGCTGTCGACGGACCGCCCGAAGACCGGTGTCGACCTGGGCATCACCGCGACCAACCCCGTCAACGGCGAGCAGGTCCCGGTCTGGGCGGCGGACTACGTGCTGGCCGACTACGGCACCGGCGCGATCATGGCCGTGCCCGCGCACGACCAGCGCGACCTGGACTTCGCTCGCGCGTTCGACCTGCCCGTACGCCGGGTGATCGACACCGGCGAGGACAACCCGGAGGTGACCGGGATCGCCACCACCGGCAACGGGACCTACGTCAACTCCTCGAGTGACGGGCTCAGCCTGGACGGACTGACTGACAAGGCCGCCGGCATCGCGAAGATCACCGCTGCGCTGGTCGAGTCCGGGGAGGGCGAGGGCGCCGTCAACTTCCGGCTGCGCGACTGGCTGCTGTCACGACAGCGGTTCTGGGGCTGCCCGATCCCGATCATCCACTGTCCGGACTGCGGCGAGGTCGCCGTACCCGATGACCAGCTGCCCGTCGTGCTGCCAGACCTGCGTGGTGCCGACCTGAAGCCCAAGGGCACCTCGCCGCTGGCTGCGGCCGAGGACTGGGTCAACGTGGACTGCCCATCGTGCGGCGGTCCGGCGAAGCGCGACTCCGACACGATGGACACCTTCGTGGACTCGTCGTGGTACTTCCTGCGCTACTGCTCGCCCGACTACACCGACGGGCCGTTCGACCCCGAGAAGGTGCGGAGCTGGATGCCCGCACACCAGTACGTCGGCGGCGTCGAGCACGCGATCCTGCATCTGCTCTACAGCCGCTTCTTCACCAAGGTGCTGCACGACATGGGCATGGTCGACTTCGAGGAGCCGTTCCAGGCCCTGCTGAACCAGGGCCAGGTCGTCAACGGCGGCAAGGCGATGAGCAAGTCACTGGGCAACGGGGTCAACCTGGGCGAGATGATCGACGCCTACGGTGTCGACGCCGTCCGGCTGACGATGGTGTTCGCCGGGCCCCCCGAGGATGACCTGGACTGGGCCGATGTCTCGCCGAGCGGTTCGCTGAAGTTCCTGCAACGCGCATGGCGGCTGAGCGGTGACGTGACGTCGCAGTCCGGAGTCTCCTTCGCAGACGGCGATGTGACGCTGCGCCGGGTGACCCACAAGACGGTGCACGACGCCGAGAGTCTGATCGACGGCCATCGTTTCAACGTGCTGGTCGCGCGGGTGATGGAGCTGGTCAACGCGACCCGCAAGGCGATCGACTCCGGTTGTGGACCGGCCGATCCCGCCGTCCGTGAGGCGACCGAGGCTGTCGCGATCATGCTGTCCCTGGTCGCGCCGTACGTCGCTGAGGAGATGTGGGAACGGCTGGGTCACCAGCCCACCGTCGCGAAGACCGGCTGGCCCGTGGTGGATCCCGCGCTGCTGGTCGAGGAGTCGGTGACCGCGATCGTGCAGGTGCAGGGCAAGCTGAAGGCGCGCCTGGACGTGGCCCCTGACATCGCGGCGGCAGACCTGGAAGCACTGGCGATGGCCGAGCCCGCGGTGCTGGCTGCACTGGACGGCAAGACGATCCGCAAGGTGATCGTGGTCGCGCCGAAGCTGGTCAACATCGTCATCGGCTGATCGCTGCCGAGACCAGCTGGCGACGGGCTCGACGGTAACCTTCCGTCCATGTCACGCAAGGTCGCTCTCGTCACCGACTCGGCGGCCGCGCTTCTTCCTGACGTTGCCGCCGAACACGGCATCGTCGTGGTCGCGCTGCAGGTCGTGATCGGCGCGACGTCCTACGACGAAGGCACTGACGGCGGGGCGACGCCGGAGCTCGTTGCGACGGCGCTGAAGGCCTGGACACCCGTCAGTACGTCGCGGCCGAATCCCGACGAGTTCCTGGCCGCCTACGAGCGCGAGGCCGCCGCCGGCGCGACCGAGATCGTGTCCGTGCACCTGTCGGCGGAGCTCAGCGGCACCTTCGAGTCGGCCCAGCTCGCTGCCAGGCAGGCGTCGGTGCCGGTCACGGTGGTCGACTCGCGACAGGTCGGGATGGGCCTCGGGTTCGCCGTACTCTCCGCAGCGGAGCAGGTGGCGTCCGGCGCGTCCGCCGAGCAGGTCGCTGAGGCCGCCCGGGCACGCGCCGCCGCGACGACCTCGCTCTTCTACGTCGACACCCTCGAGTACCTCCGCCGGGGCGGCCGGATCGGTGCGGCCGCCGCGCTCCTCGGATCTGCGCTGGCGGTCAAACCGATCCTGAAGGTGGACGGCGGCAAGGTCGGGCCCTTCGAACGAGTTCGTACGTCGGCCAAGGCGCTCTCCCGGCTCGAGGAGCTGGCTGTCGAGGCTGCTCGTGACGTGCAGGTGGACATCGCGGTCGCCCACCTGGCAAGCCCGGAGCGTGCCGCGCACCTGGCCGCGAAGCTCACCGAACGGGTCGCCGCGGGGCTGTCCGGCCGGGTCGTACTCGTGGGGGAGATCGGGGCCGCTCTCGGTGCCCACGTCGGCCCAGGCATGGTGGGCGTGTCCGTCGCACCTCGCTGACGTCCACAGCCTGCCCGGGTGCGGGGTTGTCCACAGGTGGCCAACGTGATCTTCCCTGTCTGACTGGGCCTACCTAGCGTCTGGACATGCGCAGGCAAGCACAGGAGGAGATCGCCGAGGCCGCCCGTCGACGGCTGGAGCTGTTGAGTCGCGAGCTCGCCCAGGCGGGGCTCGCTCCAGACGAGCCCGTCACGGCCGAGCTGCCACCGGTTGTCCAGCTGCACCGGCCGAGCGCTGCCCCGATCCCCGACCCTGGCCGACATGCCCGGAGCCGGTCGCCTGCTGCCCTGACGCGGATGGCTGCGTGGGCAGCCGACCGGTTGCCGCCGAGCATCCAAGGGCGGGTGGGGCTCGGTCCGGCGCACGTGGCCCTGATCGCTCTCGTCGTCGCGCTGGGACTCTCGGTCGCCGCAGTCGTTGCGCTCCGCTCTGGTGGCAGCGCCCAGCCCGTTCCCGTCGCCGCTCCGGCAGCGGCGAGCTCACCACTCGTCCCGGCCAAGCCGGTTGCCTCCGCGACCACCGCGGATGTCCCTGTTGTCGTCGACATCGCCGGGAAGGTCCGTCGACCCGGCGTCGCGACCCTTCCCGCGGGCTCGCGGGTGGTGGATGCCCTCAAGCAGGCCGGCGGCGCCAAGCCGGGGGTGAGCCTGACCGCGCTCAACCTTGCCCGGGTGCTCGTGGACGGTGAGCAGATCCTGGTCGGGGTGCCGGCAGCAGGAGTCGCGGCGTCGGCCGCGGTTGCGCCGGGAGCGCCCGCACCGTCCGGCCAGCTGGTGAACCTCAACTCGGCCACCGCCGAGCAGCTGGACACCCTCCCGGGCGTGGGACCGGTGACCGCGCAGAAGATCCTGGACTGGCGGAGCAGGAACGGCGCGTTCTCCTCGGTCGATGAGCTGCTCGAGGTGGACGGCATCGGCGAGAAGACGCTGGCTGACCTGGCACCCTTCCTGACCTTGTGAGTGTTGGGTGAGTGCTGGGGTGAGTGCTGGGGTGAGTGCCGCGTCGGGGGAGCAGCCGTCGCCACCAGACCTTCGCGCGGCGATGCTGGGAGTCGTGTCGTGGGGCTCGGCGCTCGCGACGTTCGTTCTGCCCGGGTGGCTCGTCGGCGTCCTCGTGCTCCTCGGTGTGGGGCTTGTGGTCCGACGGCACCGGCTCGGCAGGCTCGCTCCCGTCCAGCTCGCCTGGCTGCTGGCCGGCGCGGCAGCCGCGGGCTCAGTGCTTCTCAACGTGGCGGCCGTCGCCCAGTCGCCAGTCGCGGGTCTTGCTCGCGCCGGTGCGTCGGTGCACGTGCTGCTCGAGGTGCGTTCGGATCCCGTGCTGAAGAAGGGCAAGTTCTCGACGTACGTGATGTTTCGTGCGCAGCTGTCATCGGTGACCGGACGCGGCTCGCACTATCGGGTGCGGGCACCTGTGCTGGTGATCGCACCCGAGGACTGGCGTTCGGTGCGACTGGATTCCCGGATTCGGGCGGTGGGCCGTCTGGACGTTGCCGAGAGTGACGATCTTGCGGCGATGCTGGCGACCCGAGGTCCACCATCGGTCATCGACCGGCCGGCGCCGGTCTTCCGGGTGGCTGATCGGGTGCGTGCCGGCATCCGTACTGCGGTCGCGTCCCAGCCGGCCGGACCGAGGGCCCTGGTTCCCGCCCTCGTCGACGGGGACGGCGGCGCCCTGCCCGACGACGTCGTCGCGGACTTCCGTACCTCCGGCCTGACGCACCTGATCGCGGTGAGCGGCACGAACCTCACCCTGGTGGTCGGCTTCGTGCTGATCGTCGCTCGCTGGATCGGCATCCGGGCTCGTGGGCTGATCGTGGTCGGCGCGCTCGGGGTCGTCGGGTTCGTGTTGCTCGCCCGGGCCGAGCCGAGTGTGGTCCGGGCGGCGGCGATGGGCGCGGTGGCCCTGATCGGAATGGGCAGCGGTGGTCGCGAGCGAGGGACCCGGGCGCTCGGCGTGGCGGTGTTCGGGCTGATGCTCTTCGACCCGTGGCTGGCGACCTCGGTCGGGTTCGCGCTCTCGGCCTGTGCGACTGCCGGCATCCTGCTGCTCGGTCCGTTGTGGCGCGACGCCTTGATGCGCTGGCTCCCGCAATGGGTGGCGGAGGCGATCGCGGTGCCGCTGGCCGCCCAGCTGGCCTGCACGCCGCTCGTTGCCGCGATCTCCGGCCAGGTCAGCATCGTCGCCGTGCTGGCCAACCTGCTGGCAGCGGTCGCAGTCGGTCCGGCGACGGTTCTCGGGCTCGTCGGCGGGCTGGTCGCCGTCGTCGCGCGCCCGGTCGGCCAGCTCATCGCGGCACCGGGTGCGTGGTGTGCGTGGTGGATCATCCTGGTCGCGCAGCGCACCGCGTCGCTGCCCGTCGCGGTGCTCGGCTGGTCCACGTCGGCTCGCGGGATCATCGGACTGACGCTGCTCTGCCTCGTGCTCGCGCTGGTGCTCGGCTCCTTGCTCGCCAGACGAGGCCTGTCGGTCGGGATCGCCGCCGTCCTGCTGACGGTGATGCTGGTGCCGTTGCCGACCCCGGGCTGGCCGCCGCCCGGCTGGATCCTGGTCGCGTGCGACGTCGGGCAGGGAGACGGGTTGGTCCTCAACGCAGGAAGGGGCACCGGCGTCGTCGTCGACACGGGCCCCGATCCCGCGCTGATGAACAGCTGCCTGCGACGACTCCGGATCACGACCGTCCCGCTGGTCGTGCTCACGCACTTCCATGCCGATCACGTCGACGGGCTGTCCGGAGTGCTCGAGGGGCGGAGGGTGGGCGGGATCGAGGTGACGACGGTGGCAGATCCGGAGGAGCGGTCACGCTTCGTGCGGGGGCTGGCCGAGCGGGCCGGCGTACCCGTGCAGGAGGTGAGGTACGGCGAGACCCGCACCATCGGTCCGTTGCACTGGCAGGTGCTGGCTCCGTCGGAGGACCCGCCGCCGGAGTCCGACTCGAGGCCGAATGACGCCAGCATCGTGTTGTACGTCGAGATCAGGGGCATCCGGATCCTGATGATGGGCGACGAGGAGCCACCGACCCAGAAGAGGCTGGCCCGGCTGGTACCGGGGCTGAAGGCGGACGTGCTCAAGGTTGCCCACCACGGAAGTCGCTACCAGGACCCTGAGCTGATCGGCGGCCTCGGCGCGAAGCTGGCGCTGATCTCCGACGGCGTCGGCAACGACTACGGTCACCCGGCGCCGGAGACGCTCCGGATGCTCGAGCGCGACCAGATGATCGTGAAGCGGACGGACACCGACGGCGACCTCGCGGTGATCGTCGACCACGGCCTTCGGGTGCGCACCCGAATGCCGCGACCGCCGCCCAGACCCGGAGCGTGACAACCCGTGCGATTGACTGGTGGCATGCGTCGACCCCTGGCAATCATCGCTTCCGTGCTCCTTTTCGCTGCCGTCCTCACCGGATGCGGCAGCGACCCGATCCCTGCCGGTGGTCCGTCGATAGCCTCAGCCGCCGACTGTCCCACCAGCAACACGACGGCATTCGCGAAGACGAAGTTCGTCGGTCACGTCGGTCTCGCTGCGGGGTCCTTCCATCACTGGATCTGGAAGCCCTTCAAGGCAGGCGCGCTCCAGAAGGGGGCCCATCACCGGGTCGTCGCGATCGCGAAGGCAGTCGCGACAGCTGCCTTCGTGCAACACGAGATCAAGCAGGCGATCCAGGACGTGAAGGCGAGTCCGGGTCTCTGCAAGGCGGTGATCACGCCACTCTCCGAGCTCCAGAACGCGTTCGGGAACCTGGCCAGCACGCTGGGCACCGGCAACTTCGCGTCGGTCGCCGGAATCAACGCCTCCCTTGCTTCGCTGCTCGCGTTGGCCGACCGGAACGGTGCACAGATCACGGAGACCAGCACCTGATCGGCTGTCCGTCCGGTGTGGCAGGGTTGCCTCACCATGGCGACCCCCTCTCCCACAGACGTCCTCGGCCGGATCACGCTGATCACCGGACCCGAGGAGTTCCTCGGTGAGCGCGCGGTGGGCGCCGTCCGGGCCGCCGTCAGGACAGCCGATCCGGACGCCGAGTTCAGCGAGACCGGGGCGGGCGAGCTGACGATGGCGACCCTGGGCGAACTCGCTGCGCCGTCGCTCTTCTCGACGACTCGCTGTGTCGTCGTACGCAAGTTCGAGGATCTGCCCGATGAGTCCGTCGACGGCCTCCTCGACTATGCCGCTGCTCCGGCCGACGACATCGCCCTGGTGCTGGTGCACGGCGGTGGCCAGAAGGGCAGCGGCGTCCTCACCAGGCTCCGCAAGGCCGGGGCCGTCACCGAGGTCAAGTCGGTCCCGCTCAAGTCACACGAGTTCACGAACTTCGTGATCTCCGAGCTCCGTGGCCTCCGCGTCAAGGTCGATCCGGACGCCGCTGCGTTCCTCGTGCAGTCGGTGGGCCAGGACCTGCGCTCGCTCGCTGCTGCTGCGAGCCAGCTCGCCGGCGACTTCGAGGGCAAGCCGATCACCACCGAGATGGTCAAGCAGTACTTCGGCGGACGGGCCGAGGCCAAGTCGTTCGCCGTCGCGGACCACACGATCAACGGCCAGGCTGCCAAGGCACTCGAGGAGCTCCGCTGGGCCCTCGACCGGGGCACCGCTCCGGTGCTGGTGACCAGCGCGGTGGCCGGGGGCCTGCGCAGCCTGGCGAAGTACAAGTCCGCGCCAGGGGGGATGCGCAACAACGACCTGATGCGTGAGGTCGGGGTGCCGCCGTGGAAGCTCGACATCCTGCGCGGGCAGGCCCGGGGCTGGGAGGAAGAGGGCATCGGGCGGGCCATCCAGGTGGTGGCGCGGGCCGATGCGGAGATCAAGGGGCAGGCGAGCGATCCGTCCTACGCGCTCGAGAAGATGGTGCTGGACATCGTCCGGGCTCGATCGCTGCGATAAGGGCCCTGGGCCGGACAAGCAAAAAGGCGTCGTCCCAGGGGGATCGACGCCTTGCTTGCCGGACTACGTCAGAGGGCGGAAGCCTTCTTCGCGATGGCCGACTTGCGGTTCGCTGCCTGGTTCTTGTGGATGACGCCCTTCGAGGCGGCCTTGTCGAGCGCGGTGGCGGCGTCGGCAGCGAGGACCTTGGCCTTGTCGTCGCCGGCCTCGGCAGCCTCACGGAACTTGCGCACAGCGGTCTTCAGAGCAGACCGGACGGCCTTGTTGCGCTCGTGAGCGCGCTCGTTCTGCTTGTTGCGCTTGATCTGGGACTTGATGTTCGCCACGGGGCAAGCCTCGCCTGTCTTAGATGTCGTTGAATGTGGAGCAGTGTTGATCGTGATATTGACTGTGATGTTGACCGTGATACGGAGTCATGGGCATCGGGCGGCGCTAACCGTCCAGACGCAAGGAGCAACGATATCAGCGGTCCACCTGACCGCCCAAATCGTGGCTCAGGCCCAGCCTCGGCGTTCGGCAAGCCATGCCCAGGTGGCCTCGGCGTACCAGTTCTGGTGCATCCGCAGGTACGGCGACGAGTTCGGCCCCGGTTCGTCGCGCTGGCGGAAGAAGAACCCGGCCAGCAGCGCCAGCAGTACGTCGATCAGATCGCCGTCGACCTTCCGGGTGAGCGGTCGGGAAGCCAGGATCGCATCGGCGTCGTGGCCATCGCCGTAGGCCTGGATCAAGAGGCAGACGGTGTCGATCCAGCCGGCGCCCACAACCGGCCAGTTCCAGTCGCAGATCGAGACCCGCCCGGTGTCCGTGATCAGCAGGTTGTCATCGCGGATGTCGGTGTGCACGAGGGTGCTGCCGCCGAGCTCGCCGAACCGGGCAGCGAGCGCCGCGGCCTCGGCGAGGTGGGGGAGGTCGGGCAGCGCGGAGCGGACGTAGTCCCAGCCGGTCAGGAACGGGCCGAACTCCTCGGCAAAGGTGTCGAGCTCGAGCCCTGCCGGCGGAGGAGTGAGCACGGTCGCGACGGTTTCGAGCGTGTCCAGACAGGCCTCGAGGTCGGCCGGTTTCCACGGCCGGGAGGGCAGTCGCCCGTCGACGTACTCGAGCTCAAGGGCGACCCAGTCCTCGTCCAGGCTCCAGAGCAGCCGGGCTGCCGGCACCGCGGCAGGCAGAGCGCCGAGCTTGCGGATCTCCTCGCGGTAGGAGTCGGCGAAGATCTTCTGGGCGACATTGCTGGCCGCCTTGACGAAGTGCCGGCTGCCGTCTGCGCAGGTGAGAACGGCAGCGAACCCGGGCGTGAAGCCCCCGGTCGCAGTCGCGGCCGAGACCACCTTCGAGCACAGCCGCGCTTCGATCTTGTCCCGCATCGGCGGCGGAAGCATGTCCCACTCCACCCGGCGCGCGGTCTTGCCGGCCGGCGGCAGCTTGACGCCAGCCAGTCGAGGTCCGCTCACCACGTGAGGCCGACGAACAGCACGGTCGCGACGACGCCGATCAGCGCGCCGAGGCCGAACACGAGCCGGGGAGCTTTCTTCACGAGCCACTCGACGGCTTGGTAGAGCAGCGTCACCGCGGCCAGCGCGATCGTCACATGAATGAGTACGGCGAGCGTGATGCCGACGATCCAGCCGGCCTTGACGAACCGCCCCCACAGCAGACCGAGCACGAGCGGGATGACCACCGCGCCGGAGAGCCCGCCGGCGATCTCGAGCAGCGCTGACCGGTCACCCATCCAGGGCAGGCCGACCGCGCCCCAGGCGTGCCGGTCGAGCAGGTCCGAGGTTGCGCAGTAGCCGAGATAGACGACGGTCAGGATCGTCAGGAGCGCCGGCAGCCGGTAACGCAGACGCTGCAGCGAGGTCCACCCGGTGCCCTGGCCGCTGATCATCGTCGCGGCGGTGACGGCCGACCAGACCAGCCAGCGTCGTACCGCGCCGGTGCCGGTGTCCCTCATCGCGTCACGGAGGACTCGGTCGGCGTCGAATCGGACGATGGTGTGGCCGTCGGTCGAGGTGTAGGACTGCGTCTCCTTCGCCGGGTTCCAGATCAGTCCGTCGTGCACCAGCGCTGCCGGCAGATGCGCTCCCGTCTTCGGGACCAGCCAGGTGAACAGGGCCGGCACCGACGTCAGGTCGGTGTGCCACGTCTCCAGGTCACGTGGGACCAGCAGCTCACCGAACTCGATGTCGTCGTAGGCGATCCGTCGGCCGAGCCGGAAGCTCTCCTCCCCGTCGTGCTCGACGCGGGTCAGCACGATCTGCGGCTCGGCTGCCGGGTTCGGTGGCTCGCCCGGATCGGTGCCGACGGCCGGTCGGCCGCCGTCGTAGAACCGTCGCCGCTGGGTGAGGGTGGGAGTCGGCACCCGCATGTCGAGGGGGAGTTGCATGGTTGAACAGTGGCAGGCCGGCGGCCGGTTGGGGAGACTCGCTGATGGCCGATGGACCGTTAGCCTGCGGTGGTGAGCCAGACCCGCGCCGAGCGCCATCGCGACTTCGAACGGTTCCTGACGTTCGTCGACGCAATCGTCGCGATCGCGATCACGCTCCTCGTGCTGCCACTGGTCGAGCTCACCGCCGGCATCACCGGGCACGACTCGGTCCTGCACCTGCTCAGGGACCACCAGCCGGAGCTGTGGTCGTTCCTGCTCAGCTTCGTGGTGATCTCGCGGATGTGGTTCTCCCAGCATCGGGCGATCAGGGACGTGAACCTCCTCGACGACCGGGTCGCGCAGGGGCTGGTGCTCTGGACGCTGACCATCGTCTTCCTGCCGTTCCCGACCTCGCTGGTCGCGAAGGCCGGTAGCCAGCCGACGACCCAGATCCTCTACGTCGGCACCGTCGGCCTCAGCATGCTGGCGCTCGCCCTCGTGGATCGCGCAGTCATCGCGAAGCCGGAGATCCGAGCCGGTGCGACTCCGCCGAGTGTGGCCCCTCCGATCGTGAACCTCGCATGGCTCGGCGTGGCGCTGGTGGTTATGTTGGTGTTTCCGGCAACCAGCTACGTCCCGCTGTTGCTCCTCCTGCTCGACGGTCCCTCGCTCCGGGTTCTGCGAAAACTGCATGGAGCCGTGACACCCGGGTAGGAGAGGTCCGTCACCTACTCAGGAGGTCTGTGGCTTGCTGCGCTTCTTCGTTCTCGGCGTGCTGGCGTTTCTGGGGGCGGTGACGGTCCTCGCGGCGGCCATCGGAGGTCCTGGCTGGTGGGTGCTCGTTGCGGTTGTCGTGCTGCTGCTGATGGTTGCGATCCACGACTTGGTCCAGAAGAAGCACTCGATCCTGCGCAACTACCCGGTGCTCGGCCACCTTCGGTTCCTGATGGAGGACATCCGGCCGGAGCTGCAGCAGTACTTCATCGAACGCAACTTCGACGGCAGGCCGTTCGACCGCAACACCCGGTCCTCCATCTACGAGCAGGCCAAGGGCATCAACGAGGAGCATCCCTTCGGCACCGAGCGTGATGTCGACGAGCCGGGGTACGAGTATCTCGTGCACTCGACGGTTCCGGTGGATGTCCCGGCCGAGCCTCCGCGAGTGCGCATCGGCGGGCCGGACTGCACCAAGCCGTACGACATGTCGTTGCTGAACGTCTCCGCGATGAGTTTTGGCGCACTCTCAGCGAACGCGATCTCGGCGTTGAACGCCGGTGCGGCCGGTGGTGGCTTCGCGCACGACTCCGGTGAGGGCGGGATCAGCGAGTACCACCGTCAAGGCGGTGACCTCGTCTGGGAGATCGGCAGCGGCTACTTCGGGGCGAGGACCGAGGATGGCGGCTTCGACCCGGGGAAGTTCCAGGACACGGCCGGCGGCGACCAGGTCCGGATGGTCTCGCTCAAGCTGAGCCAGGGTGCGAAGCCTGGGATCGGCGGGGTGCTGCCGGGTGCGAAGGTGAGCAAGGAGATCGCGGAGGCGCGAGGAGTCCCGCAGGGTGAGAAGTGCGTGTCGCCGTCGTACCACCGGGTGTTCAAGACGCCGCGCGAGCTGGTGCTCTTCGTCGCCCGGATGCGCGAGCTGTCCGGCGGCAAGCCGGCCGGCTTCAAGCTCTGCCTCGGATCACGGGCCGACTTCCTCGCGATCTGCAAGGCGATGGTTGCCGAAGGAGTGACGCCCGACTTCGTGATCGTCGACGGGGGAGAGGGTGGCACCGGTGCGGCTCCCCTGGAATACCAGGACCACGTCGGTACGCCGCTCACCGAGGGACTGCTCAACGTGCACAACGCGCTCGTGGGCGTTGGCCTGCGCGATCGGGTCAAGGTGGGTGCGAGCGGAAAGGTCGCCACCGGCGTCGACATCGTCAAGCGACTGGTGCAGGGCGCCGACTACACGAACTCCGCCCGGGCGATGATGATGGCGATCGGCTGCATCCAGGCCCAGACCTGCCACACCAACACCTGCCCGGTCGGCGTCACCACGCAGGATCCGAAACGGATGCGTGCGCTCCATGTGCCTGACAAGACGCAGCGGGTGATCCACTACCAGCGCAACACCGTCGCCCAGGCCATGCAGGTGATGGCCTCGATGGGCGTGCGCGGTCCCGACGAGCTGCGACCGCACATGCTGCGCCGCCGGGTGAACCACGACGAGGTCCGCAGCTACGCGGAGATGTTCCACCACCTGGCACCTGGCGAGCTGCTCTCGGAGCCGCCGGCCGGTGCCTGGGCCCGCGACTGGGCCTTCGCCGATCCCGATCGCTTCAAGTCCTGAGGAGGAACCATGACAACCATTGCCGAGCTGATCATCGACGCGCTCGCCGACCACGGCGTCACCAGCGTCTGGGGGGTCGTCGGTGATGCGCTCAACCCCGTCACCGATGCGATCCGTCGCGAGGACCGCGTCGAGTGGATCGGCGTACGTCATGAGGAGGCGGGTGCGTTCGCCGCCAGCGCGCAGGCACAGCTCACGGGGAACCTCGCCGTCTGCATGGGCACGGTCGGCCCTGGTGCCATCCACCTGCTCAACGGCCTGTACGACGCGAAGAAGTCACATGCTCCGGTGCTGGCCATCTGTGGTCAGGTGCCTCGCGAAGACATCGGAAGCGACTTCTTCCAGGAGGTCGACAACGACGCCCTCTTCGCAGATGTGGCGGCCTTCAACCGGACCGTGACGAGTGCCGACCAGATGCCATCGCTCCTGGAGGAGGCCGTGAACACGGCGATCGCCGAACAGGGCGTCGCGGTTCTGTCGATCCCCGGTGATGTCGGGGGCCTCGATCTGCCCCGCGGGACCCGGACGCCCCGGTTCGTCGCGGCGGCGCCACCGGTCGCCGCTGACGGCAGCCAGGTCCAGGTCGTGGCGAGCCTGCTCAACAAGGCGGACAAGGTGACGCTGCTCGTCGGGCAGGGAGCCCGGGGTGCTCGTGCCGAGGTGCTCGAGCTGGCCGAGACCCTGGCCGCTCCGATGGTGCTGACGCTCAAGGCGAAGGAAGGCTTCGACGACGGCAACGACTACGAGATCGGCCAGTCCGGGCTGATCGGCAACCCCGCCACGGCGAAGGCCTTCGACGACTGTGACGTGCTGCTGATGCTCGGCACCGACTTCCCGTACCGGAACTTCTACCCGACCGGAAAGCTGGTCGTACAGGTCGACGTGCGGGGTCAGCACATCGGCCGCCGTACGTCGGTCGACCACGCCCTCGTCGGCGACACGTTACTCACCCTGACGGCGTTGCTGCCGCTGCTCGAGAGGAAACCCGACCGCCACCACCTCGAAGCGGCGCGGAAGGTCTATGCGCACTGGCGCGAACGCCAGGCACACCTGACTGACCCGGCGTACGACCGGAAGCCCAAGGGCCTGCTCCGCAAGAAGGTGGACAACCCCGACAGCCGGATCCGGCCCGAGCTGCTCGCTGCTGCGGTCGAGCGCCATGCGGATGACGACGCGATCTTCACCACGGACACCGGGATGGCGACGGTCTGGCTCTCGCGGTTCGTCAGGATGACCGGTCGACGGAGGCTGATCGGGTCCTACAACCTCGGTTCGATGGCCAACGCGATGCCGCAGGCCCTCGGCGCGTCGGTCCTGGACCGCAACCGGCAGGTGATCGCGTTCTGCGGCGACGGCGGCCTGAGCATGCTGCTCGGTGACCTGATCACCGCGGTCAGCCACCAGCTGCCCGTCAAGCTGGTCGTCTTCAACAACGGCAGGCTGGGCATGGTCAAGCTGGAGATGGAGCAGGTTGGTCTGCCGGAGTTCGGCACGGTGCTGCACAACCCGGACTTCGCAGCCGTTGCGGAGGCGATCGGCTTTCACGGGATCCGGGTGACCGATCCGAACGATGTCGACGCCGGGGTGAAGGCGGCCCTGGGGCACCCGGGACCGGTGCTGCTCGACGTGGTCACGGACGCGGACGAGATCGCGGTGCCTCCCAAGCCGACGCTTGAGCAGGGCTGGGGATTCGCGATCGCGAAGACGAAGGAGTTCGTCGCGAGCCCAGAGTGAGCCCAGAGTGAGCCCAGAGTGAGTCCAGAGTGAGGCCAGAGTGAGCGCGCATGTGCGGGAGGGGCCTTCTCGCATGGGAAGATGGAACGGCCAATCCCTTGTCCTTCAGAGAGTTTCCGGTGCCATAACGTGCCCATCAACGCGAATGCGCCCGTCCCGGGCAAGACCGACCCCGCGGTCATCCGGAACTTCTGCATCATCGCCCACATCGACCACGGCAAGTCGACGCTGGCCGACCGGATGCTGCAGCTGACCGGTGTCGTTGACGCGCGCCAGGCTCGCGCTCAGTACCTCGACCGGATGGACATCGAGCGCGAGCGCGGCATCACCATCAAGAGCCAGGCCGTCCGGATGCCCTGGACCGTCCCGGCCGACAACGATGCGGGCGCCGAGCCGGGGACCTACGTCCTGAACATGATCGACACCCCGGGCCACGTGGACTTCACCTACGAGGTGTCCCGGTCGCTCGAGGCCTGCGAGACAGCCGTCCTGCTCGTCGACGCGGCGCAGGGCATCGAGGCGCAGACCCTCGCAAACCTCTACCTCGCCATCGGCGCGGACCTGCACATCATCCCGGTGCTCAACAAGATCGACCTGCCCTCCGCCCAGCCTGAGAAGTACGCCGCCGAGCTCGCCGGGATCATCGGCTGCGACCCGTCCGACGTACTCCAGGTGTCGGCGAAGACCGGCATGGGCGTCGAGCACCTCCTCAACGAGATCGTGCTCCAGACGCCTGCCCCGGTTGGCGATCCGGACGCCCCGCCGCGCGCGCTGATCTTCGACTCCGTCTATGACACCTATCGCGGCGTGGTCACCTACGTCCGGGTCTTCGACGGCAAGCTGACCCACCGCGACCGGATCAAGATGATGTCGACCGGGGCCGTCCACGAGATGCTCGAGGTCGGTGTGATCAGCCCCGAGCCGGTCAAGGCCGGTGACCTCGGCGTCGGCGAGGTGGGCTATCTGATCACCGGGGTGAAGGACGTCCGTCAGTCCCGTGTCGGTGACACCGTGACCAGCCAGCACCATGGTGCGACCGATCCGCTGAGTGGCTACAAGCACCCGAACCCGATGGTGTTTGCCGGGCTCTACCCGATGGATGGCGACGACTACCCGACGTTGCGGGACGCCCTCGAGCGGCTGCAGCTCAACGACGCAGCACTTGCCTATGAGCCGGAGACGTCCGGTGCGCTCGGCTTCGGGTTCCGCTGCGGCTTCCTGGGCCTGCTGCACATGGAGATCGTCCGCGAGCGGCTCGAACGCGAGTTCAACCTCGACCTGATCTCGACCGCGCCCAACGTGGTCTACGAGGTCGTCATGGACGACGGCTCCAGGATCACCGTGACCAACCCGTCGGAGTACCCCGGCGGGAAGATCGCCGAGGTGCGCGAGCCCGTCGTACGAGCCACGATCCTGAGCCCCAGCGACTACATCGGCGCGATCATGGAGCTCTGCCAGTCCAAGCGCGGCCAGTTGCAGGGGATGGACTACCTCTCCGAGGACCGGGTCGAGATGCGCTACACCCTGCCGCTCGGCGAGATCGTCTTCGACTTCTTCGACCAGCTGAAGTCCCGCACCAAGGGCTATGCCTCGCTCGACTACGAGGTCTCCGGCGACCAGGCGGCCGACCTGGTCAAGGTCGACATCCTGCTGCACGGCGACCCGGTCGATGCGTTCAGCGCGATCGTGCACAAGGACGCCGCCTACGCGTACGGCGTGATGCTCGCCGGCAAGCTCAAGGAGCTGATCCCCAGGCAGCAGTTCGAGGTGCCGATCCAGGCAGCCATCGGTGCCCGGGTGATTGCTCGCGAGTCGATCCGCGCCATCCGCAAGGACGTGCTCGCCAAGTGCTACGGCGGTGACATCACCCGCAAGCGCAAGCTGCTCGAGAAGCAGAAGGAAGGCAAGAAGCGGATGAAGATGGTCGGCCGGGTCGAGGTCCCGCAGGAAGCCTTCATCGCAGCACTTTCGACGACGGCAGGCGCGGAGAAGGGCAAGAAGTAGTGCCCGCTGCGTTACGCCTCCCCGACGGTGTGCTCGGGATGGCGGAGCGCGACCCGGAGTGGGCAGCCTGGGTGGATCGGCTCCCGGCGCTCGCGGAGGGGCTGCTCGATGAGTGGGAGCTCACGCTCGACGGCCTGCTGATGCACGGCTTCTGCGCGCTCGTCGCTCCAGTGCGCACGCCGGCGGGTCGGCCCGCGGTGCTGAAGCTGACCTTCACGGGTGATGTCGAGTCCGAGCACGAGCACCTTGCGTTGCAGCACTGGAACGGCCACGGCGCCGTACGCCTGCTCCGGGCCGACCCGCACCGCCGGGCGATGCTGCTCGAGCGGCTCAGCACGGAGGACCTGACCGATCGCTGGGACATCGAGGCCTGCGAGATCGTGGCGGGCCTCTACTCGCAGATCCACATCCCCGCGTTGCCGCAGCTCCGCTCCCTGACGTCGTACGTCGAGAGCTGGGCCTCCGAGCTCAGCGGACTCCCACGGAATGCCCCGATCCCGCGGCGACTCGTCGAACAGGCGCTCTCGCTCGCGCGGGACTTCGTCGCCGACGACGCCAGTACGGGCGTGATGATCCATGGCGATCTGCACTACCGGAACGTCCTGGCCGCGGATCGTCAACCCTGGTTGGTGATTGACCCCAAGCCGATGAACGGCGACCCGCACTACGAGCTCGCACCAATGCTGTGGAACCGGTTCGAAGAGCTTGCCGGCGATGTCCGGCGAGGAGTGCGCCGCCGCTTTCATGCGCTGGTCGACACGGCCGGATTCGATGAGGGCCGAGCGCGCGACTGGGTCATCGTCCGCGAGGTCCTCAACGCGACGTGGGGGCTCGACGAGCAGGGCAGCGACTGGCTGACGGCCTGTATCGCGATCGCGAAGGCAGTGCAGGAGTAGCTAGCCGAACAGCTGGGGCGTCAGGCCGCGGACGATGTTCAGCACGATCTCCGCGCCGACGGCCCAGCCGACCAGGATGACGGTCATCGTCAGGGAGCCGACGACCAGCTTGGTCCCGACCTCGCCGGTCCAGTCGCCCGTGGACGTCCGCTTGAGGTCGTAGGGGAAGGAGCTGACGTTGTAGGCGATATGTGGTTTGCGGGTGTTGGCCAGGATCACGCCACTCTCGCCGCCGCGACCGCGGATGGTGAGCTCACCCTCGGTCCCGTTGAGTGAGTACCTGACCTTGGACTTGGTCCCCGGGCCGTTGTAGAAGCCGCGGTCGACGTCCCAGCCGTGTGCGATCGGCACCCGCATGTTCTGGTAGGTCACGCCGCTGTAGTAGGTGCCGACGTCCTCGACGGACTCCTGCAGCCGGGTGGCCACCTCACCCCACCTGAGCAGTCCCAGCTGGCGCACGTGCCTGCGCAGTCGTACGCCGACGACACCGAGGACCGTCAGGACCACCGCCACCATCCCGAACTCAGGAATGCCGATCCAGACGATGATCGGGGCGACGGAGATCATGAAGATCGTGAAGATCGCCCACCAGCTGAACGGCAGCAGCAACAGCTTGTAGGTCATCGGGACGTGCCGGGGCACGGCCGAAAGAGTCGTGTCGACGGCGGCTTCGGGTGCGGCTTCGGGTGCGGCCTTGCGAACGAAGTCCGCCAGATCGAAGGCGTACTTCGGCAAGCCGCCTTCGCTCGGCGTACTGGTGTCGGTCGTCGTGCTCCCGGCCTCGGCCGCTGCGAGCTTGGCCTGGAGGGCGTCGAGCTTGGCCTGGGCGACCTGGGCGCGCAGACGCAGCACCTCGTCGTCAGAAGTCATTTCGCCTGCCCGCCCTCACCGGAGTCCTGTGGCCCGCAGCGTAGTCGCGCACCTCACCAGTGGCGATGGCCAAAACGGGTGGCTTCTGCTCGCTGTTCCCGGTTGGATCAGGTGGTGAACGCAATGATCCGGTCCGTGAACCTCGGCCAGGTCCGGACAGGCGACTGGACCGGCTACTTCCCGCAGTCGGCGATCGACAAGCGGCCGGCCGAGGGGCCGGTGCGCGCCGGGCGGCTCGGGCTCAGTGGAGACCAGGTCATCGACACCAGGCACCATGGCGGCGTCGACAAGGCCGCCTACGCCTACGCCCGGGAGGACCTCGACTGGTGGGGTGCCGAGCTCGGGACGCCGCTGTCCAACGGCACCTTCGGGGAAAACCTGACCACCACGGGCATCGACGTCAACGAGGCTCTGGTGGGGGAGCGTTGGCGTGTCGGGACCGCGTTGTTCGAGGTCTGCTCCGCCCGGATCCCGTGCAACACCTTCAAGGGCTGGATGGGCTTCAGCGGGTACGACGCCGACCAGTGGGTCAGGCGATTCACTCTCCGTGCCCTGCCGGGTCCATATCTCCGGGTGATCGAGGAAGGCGTCCTCGCCGGAGGCGATGAGCTGGTCGTCGAGCACCGGCCCGACCACGACGTCACGGTGCGCACGATGTTTCGCGCGCTGACCACCGAGCGTGAGCTGCTCCCAGCGCTGCTGGCGGTCAAGGACCTCACTCCCGAGGCGCGGGTCAGGGCGGAGAAGTACGTCGCCGAGCGCGGCGGGTGAGCGGCGTACGCACTGTCGCAACCGGGCGGTGGGGGCGGCTGCTGCCTGAGCCCGGACCGGTTCGCACGCTCGCGCTCGCCACCCTGATCAACACGGCCGGCCGCGGCATCTTCTTCACCCTCAGCGCGCTCTACTTCACCCGGATCCTCGGGTTCTCGGTGGTCAGCGTGGGTGTGGGGCTCAGCGTCGCCGCAGCCTTCGGGGTGCTGGCCGGCATCCCGATGGGTCACCTCGGTGACCGGCGCGGACCCCGTGAGGTGCTGGTCGCCCTGACAGCGCTCGAGACGGTGTTCTCGGCGTTGCTCCTGCTCGTCGACTCCTACTGGCAGTTCGTGCTGATCGCCTCCGTCGTCACGTTTCTCGATCGGGGAGCGGGCGCCGTGCGAGCCGGACTGATCGGCGGCGTCGTGAAGGGCCCCTCACGAGCCCGGACCCGCGCCTATCTGCGCTCGGTCACCAACATCGGCATCACCATGGGCTCGGCGATCGCGGCCGTCGCGCTGCACTTCGACTCGCGAGCGGCCTATGTGTCGGTGCTCTACATCGACGTTGCGACGTACGGCGTCTGCGCGTTGCTCCAGCTCCGGCTGCCCCATGTCGAACCGGCTCATCAGGACGACACCGCCTCGATGTTCGCAGCCACGAAGGACGTCCCGTTCGTGGTCGTGACGCTTGTCGTCTCGGTTCTGAACATGCACTACTGGATCGGCGAGATCGCGATGCCGCTCTGGGTCGTCAACGACACCGCCGCACCGCGCTGGCTGGTCTCGGTGCTGCTGATCCTGAACACCGTCACGGTCGTCATCTTCCAGGTCTTCGTCGCCAGCCGGATCGGCACGATCAAGGCAGCAGTGCGCGCCACCGTGGTCAGCGGAGTCCTCTTCGTCGCAGCCTGCGCGGTCTTCGGGGCGAGCGGCTCGGCGACGGTGATCGGCGCCACCGTGCTGCTGGTGATCGCGGCATCGCTGCACGTGACCGGCGAGATCTTCCAGGCGTCTGCCTCCTTCGTGTTCGGCTACGACTTCGCGCCTGACCACGCGCAGGGTCAGTACCAAGGCCTTTACGGGATGGGGTTCGCGGTGAGCGGGATGCTCGCACCGACCGTGATCGCGCTGCTTCCGCTGCGGATGGGTGTGCCCGGCTGGTGGATATTGGCCGGGATCCTGCTTGCTGCCGCCCTCGCGACGGTCCCGGCGGCGGCCTGGGCCACCCGCACCCGTGAGCGGTACGGGGTCTCAGTGGAGCCGATCCCTACCGGTGAGTAGCCGGTGTGATCTAGGTTATTTGCAGCCCCTGTCTGGTTGAACAACGAACCTGGAGTGCCATGCCGTCCGTCGTGACCTACGACCCTGCCCGCATCGAGAGCCGCCCGGCCAACGTGGCGATCCAGTTCCTCGACCGGGTCAAGAAGAGCTCGAGCCGCGAGGCCTTCCGTTACCCGGTGGGTGAGGACTGGGTGTCGGTCAGCTGGACCGAGGCGGGCGAGTACGTCGAGAAGCTCGCCGCCGGCCTGCTGTCGCTCGGTATCGAGAGCGAGCAGCGCGTCGGCATTGCGGCGGGCACTCGCTACGAGTGGATCGCGGCGGACCTCGCCGTGATGTGTGCGGGTGGCGCGACCACGACGGTCTACCCGTCGACGATGGCCGAGGACGTCGCCTACATCCTGGCCGACTCCGAATGCCGGATCGTCTTCGCCGAGGACGATGGCCAGGTCGCCAAGCTCGTGGAACACAAGGCCGACCTCCCTCACCTGGCCAAGATCGTCACCTTCGACTCTTCGACGAGCTCAGGACGAGCGGGTGAGGGCGACTGGGTGATCAGCCTGCAGGAGCTCGAGGACCTTGGCGCGACGTACCTCAAGGAGCACCCGGGTGTGATCGAGGAGATCGCTGCCGCGATCAAGCCGGAGGCGCTGGCGACCCTGATCTACACCTCCGGCACGACCGGCAAGCCCAAGGGAGTCCGGCTCCGGCACCTCTCGTGGACCTATGAGGGGACCGCCGTCGAGATGCAGGGCATCCTGACCGAGGACGACGTGCACTTCCTCTGGCTGCCGATGGCGCACTCCTTCGGCAAGGTGCTGCTCTCTGCCCAGCTCGCCTGCGGCTTCTCCACCACGATCGACGGCCGGATCGACAAGATCATCGACAACCTCGCGATCATCAAGCCGACCTTCATGGGTGCGGCCCCGCGGATCTTCGAGAAGGCGTACGCCCGGATTGCCACCATGACCGCGGCCGAGGGCGGCGTGAAGGAGAAGATCTTCAAGCAGGCCTTCGCTGTCGGCCTGAAGGCCTCGCAGCTCAAGCAGGAGGGCAAGCCCGTCCCGTTGCCGCTCAAGGTGCAGCAGGCGATCTTCGACAAGCTGGTCTTCAGCAAGGTGCGGGAGCGCTTCGGTGGCCGGGTCAGGTTCTTCCTCTCCGGCTCCGCGGCGCTCAACCGCGACATCGCGGAGTGGTTCAACGCCGCTGGCATCATCATCCTCGAGGGCTACGGCCTGACCGAGACCTCGGCCGGCACGTTCGTCAACCACCCCGACGACAACCGCTTCGGCACGGTTGGCCCGGTGATGCCCGGCACCGAGGTCCGCCTCGGGGAGAACGACGAGGTGATGGTCCGCGGCCCGGGTGTCATGGAGGGCTATCACAACCGGCCGGAGGACACCGCTGCCACGCTGACCGCGGATGGCTGGCTGCGCACGGGCGACAAGGGCAGCCTGGACAGCGACGGCTTCCTGACCATCACCGGCCGGATCAAGGACCTCTTCAAGACCTCGGGAGGCAAGTACATCGCGCCGTCCGCGATCGAGGCGAAGTTCAAGGCGATCTGTCCCTACGCCAGCCAGTTCATGGTCTTCGGTGACCAGCGCAACTACGTCGTTGCGCTGGTCACCCTGGACTCTGACGCCCTCCCCGAGTGGGCCGGACAGAACGACCTCGGCGGCAAGTCGTACGCCGAGATCGTCTCCTCGGATGCGTGCAAGGCCATGGTGCAGGGGTACGTCGACCAGCTCAACGGCCAGCTCAACCGCTGGGAGACGATCAAGAAGTTCGAGCTGCTCGACCACGACCTCACGGTCGAGTCCGGAGAGCTGACCCCGTCGTTGAAGGTGAAGCGCAACGTCGTCGAGAACACCTACAAGTCCGAGATCGCCGCCTTCTACAGCTGAGGGGCCGCGGTCTCCGCGACCAGGTCGAGGATGAATCTCGCACTCGCGGCGCGATCGCGGGCGAGCTGCTCCAGCTCCGGAGTCGGTGGCACACCCAGATGTTCGAAGGGTGGCGCCGAGAAGCCGGCGAAGAGCAACATCAGCAGTGCGTGGGACCGACGTACGACGGCAACCGGCAGGTTCAGCCCCTCGTCAGCCAGTCCTCGCACGTATGCCGGCAGGCAGGCGGCCTCCAGTTCGGGGAGGCAGTCGGCCGCACGTTCGCCCATCTGCACCTCGCCGAGGATCAGCTGGCTGAGGTCGTGGCCGACCGGGGTACGTCCCCAGAAGCCGTAGTCGATCAGCACGATGTCGGGGCCGTCGGTGAGGAGCAGGTTGCGGGTGCAGGCATCACCGTGGCCGGTGGTCTGCGTCATCGCGTCCAGCTCGTCCAGATGCGCAGGGATGTCGTCGATCGCCCGGAGGAGATCGTCCCGCAGGTCCGCGTCGAACGTGTTGGCCATCAGCGGGTGCTGCCAGAGCTCGTTGCTGCGCAGCATCGGGAGCACCTGGTGGGTGAGCCGGCCGCTGTAGTACGCCCGAATCGTTCGGTCGTGATCCGGGTCGCCGGCCAGGGCAAGGGGCCGGATGACGGCGCTGGCGGCCAGCCGCCCGAGGAGATACGCGGCATTGGCCAGTTGCTCGGTGTCCCAGTCGGCTGCCACGGCGTCGACAGCCTCGAGCCAGAGGCCGGCCGACTCGTCGTCGATGTCGACCAGCGCGTAGAGCCGCGGCATGGACAGACCCGCGGGCAGGAGCTCGGCGAGGTTGGTCCGATAGACCCGGGGCTCGCTCTGCCACGGCAACATCTTCAAGGCATCGTCACGGACATGCTCGGGCACCGTGCTGAACATGGGGGACCGGCCCCAGCTCTGCACCACCTTGACGAAGAAGCCGAATGGGAGCTCGGCGCCCGCGACGCGCGCGATGCCGCGCACCCAGTAGCGACCAGCGGTGGTCAACGCCTCGATGTCGTAGTCGGCGACCTCTGCCGACGAGGAGACCAGCTCGGCGTGGTCGACGCCCAGGCTCTCCGCGACGATCTTCGTGAGCCGCTCGTCACTGATGTCGGCGGGTCCGAGCAATGATCTGTCGTGCATGACGGCCCCTTGCGAGAAGTTGCTTGTCAACCGCTTGTGGGAAAGTTGCTTTCCTATTCCTAAAAGGTAAAGTGACTTTATGACTTTCGTCAAGGGCAATGCGGTGCCGGCTACAGGAGAGCCACACGTCGCGGTGCTCGCCGGTGCGCTGATGAGGGAGATCAGGGACACCATGCAGGCCGAGGACTGGGACGGACTGCGCCAGTCGCACTTCCGGTTGCTCTCGACGATCCCGCGTGATGGCATCACGATCACCGAGCTCGGTGATCGCCTCGCCATGACCAAGCAGGCCAGCGGTCAGTTCGTCGCCTTCCTCACCGAGACCGGCCATCTGGAGGTCCGGGTGGACCCGGAGGACAGGCGTGCCCGGGTCGTCGTACGGACTCGCCTCGGTGATCGGACGGTGCGGAGGGTGAACGCGCGGATCCTCCGAATCGAGCGGAAATGGGCAAAGGCGGTCGGAGCCGAGCGCTACCAGGAGTTCCGTCAGGTGCTGCTGGATCTCGGTGCCACCTTCTGACCGGCATGATGGGCGGGTGAAGTTGCCCGAGGGAGATCCAGCGCCGAGCGACGGCTCCCTTCCCGCCAGTGCGCTCGCCGGCCTGGCCGACGTACCTCTGGGCTTCTACGTACACGTGCCGTTCTGCTCGGTCCGGTGCGGCTACTGCGACTTCAACACCTATACCGCCACGGAGCTGGGTGGTGGCGGTTCGCAGGCGGCGTACGCCGATCAGGCGATCGCCGAGACTGTCATGGCCGCGGGCGTTCTGGGCCGGCAGGAAGTGGAGACGGTCTTCTTCGGCGGAGGTACACCGACCCGGTTGCCGGCCACCGACCTGGTCAGGATGCTCGGCGCGATCTCGAAGCAGTTCGGGCTCGTGCCCGGGGCTGAGGTGACCACCGAGGCCAACCCGGACAGCGTGACGCCGGATTCCCTTGCCCAGCTGAGGGATGGCGGCTTCACCCGGATCTCGTTCGGCATGCAGTCCGCGGTGCCGCACGTGCTGGCCGTCCTGGACCGGACCCACGACCCCGAGCGCGTCCCGCAGGCGGTCGCGTGGGCACGCCAGGCAGGTTTCGACCAGATCAGCCTGGACCTGATCTATGGGACGCCGGGGGAGTCGATCCCGGACTGGCAGACCTCGCTCGACTCAGCGCTGGAGTGCTCGCCCGATCACGTGTCGGCGTACTCCCTGATCGTCGAGGACGGCACGCCACTCGCCCGGCAGGTGCGCACCGGGGTCATCCCGATGCCGGACGAGGACGACCTCGCCGACAAGTACCTGCTCGCGGACGAGACGTTCAGTCGGGCCGGACTCGGCTGGTACGAAGTCTCGAACTGGTCACGCGACAACGCCGCCCGGTGCCGCCACAACGAGCTCTACTGGACCAGCGCGAACTGGTGGGGCATCGGTCCTGGTGCGCACTCCCACATCGGCGGCGTCCGCTGGTGGAACGTCAAGCACCCCACGGCGTACGCCGGTCGGCTCAGTGCGGGAGAATCCCCAGCCCTGGCACGCGAAACTCTCGACGACGAGACGAGGACGGTCGAGAGGGTGCTGCTCGAGGTGCGCCTCAGGGACGGCCTGCCTCTGGCCGCTCTCGACGATTCGTCACGCGTCGACAAGCAGGTGGCCGATGGGCTCGCGACCGTTGAGGGCGATCGCCTCGTCCTCACCCAGAGCGGTCGGCTGCTGGCCGACGGCGTGGTGCGTGACCTGCTCGGTTAGGCCTCGAAGGTGACGAAGTCGATGAGCTCCTCGACCCGGCCGAGCAGCGCCGGGTCCAGATCGGCGAACGAGTTCACCTTCCCGAGGATGTGCTTCCAGGCCCGCGCGATGTCGGCCTGATCGCGGTGCGGCCAGCCGAAGCTCTGGCAGACGCCCTTCTTCCACTCGATCGTGCGCGGGATCGTCGGCCACGCCTGCTTGCCGAGTCGCTCCGGCTTCACCGCGGCCCAGATGTCGATGAACGGGTGGCCGACGATCAGCACGTGCTTGCCGACCGGTGACTTCGAGATCGACTGGGCGATCCGGCTCTCCTTCGAACCTGCCACCAGGTGGTCGACGAGTACGCCGACCTTGCGGTCGGGTCCGGGCTGGAAGTCGCGCAGGTGCTCCGAGAGGTCGTCGACACCCTCGATGTACTCCACGACGACACCCTCGATCCGCAGGTCGTCTCCCCAGACCTTCTCGACCAGCTCGGCGTCGTGGCGGCCTTCGACGAAGATCCGGCTCGCCCGTGCGATCCGGGCCTTTCGGCCCTGCACGGCAATGGATCCTGACGCCGTATGGGTCGGCGCCTTCGGGCCCTGACGGGCCGGCGGAACCAGGATGACCGGCTTGCCTTCGAGGAGGAACCCGGGCCCGAGCGGAAACGTCCGCCGCTTCTGCCGGCGGTCCTCGAGCGTCACCGTGCCGAGATCGCGCTCGACCTGGACGATCTCCCCGCACCAGTCGGTGGTGACCTCCTCGACGACCAGCCCAACGGTGGCGTCCATCTCGACCGCCCGGCCCTTCTTCGGCGCCCGCCAGTCGTTGTTCAGTACGTCGGATCCATAGCGGTCAAAGCTCACCCGACAACGCTACGGCCCATCCCGGCCCCACCTCGGGACCCACGCCGCACCCCGTTGAGTTGGGCACAAATCACCGTTGAGTCGGACCCGAATCACTGTTCAGTTGGGCCTCGGTCCCGTGGTGGGCGCGACGGAAGCCCAACTGAACGGTGCGGGAGGCCCAACTCAACAGTCACTGAGGCCCAACTCAACGAATAGGCGACTTGTGTTTGGAACGATCGCGATATATCGTCAACGTATCGAGACTGTGTCTGAAGCAACCAAGTAGGACACCACACGAATTTGAAAGGGGTTCTCGACATGGGACACCGCAACAGGAACCAGATGTGGACCGAGTTCGAATCGGTCATGCGCCAGCGCCGCCCGGATGGCGAGCGCGGAGAAGGACCCGGCCCCCGCGGCCGCGGTCGTGGACAACGAGGCGGCGGGCACGGCCCGGGCTTCGGAGGTCCGTTCGGCGGCCCGCCCCCGTGGGTCGCCCAGATGTTCGGTCCGGGGATGGGCTGGAGCGGTCAGGGTGGCCGGGGCGGGCGCGGTCCACGCGTACGCCGGGGCGACGTACGCGCCGCCATCCTCGACGTGCTGAACACCGACGCCATGAACGGCTACCAGGTGATCCAGCAGATCGCCGAGAAGAGCGGTGGCGCCTGGAAGCCGAGCCCCGGCTCGGTCTATCCGACCATCGCCCAGCTCGAGGACGAGGGGCTCATCGAGTCGGCCGACGAGGCCGGCAAGAAGGCACTGCGCCTCACCGACGAGGGTCGCAGCTATGTCAGCGAGCATCCCGACGAGATGGCGGCCGTCTGGGCGCCGTTCGCGGAGACACACGATGACGGCGACCACGCCAACATCAAGCCGATCATCGGCCAGCTGATGGGCGCGATCTGGCAGATCGCGGTCAACGGCACCCCTGCCCAGCAGGACCAGGCCGCGGAGATCCTCTCGGACGCGCGCCGCCGGCTGTACGGCGTACTCGCCGACGGCCCCGGCGAGGAAGAGACAGAAGCTGCTGACTCTCCTACGGAGGAGTGATGGACACCCTGCGCATCACCGACGCCGAGCGCGATGCGGCGGTCGCCTCATTGGGCGAGCACTACGCGGTCGGCCGGCTGACCAAGCAGGAGTTCGACGACCGTTCCGACGTGGCGTGGCAGGCGAAGACGCGGGGCGAGCTCGTCCCGCTCTTCGCCGACCTGCCACGTCCGGAGACGGCGAAGGCGGTCAGGCAGGGACCGGCGGGCATCAGCCGACGCCGGTCGCGGCCACATCGGCGGTTCCCGGCCGTCCCGTTCGTGCCGATCATCATCGGGCTGATCGCCCTCACGGCGATCACCCACCTGCCGTTCATCGTGTTCGGCCTGCTGGTGTGGTTCGTCCTCGGGCGCCGCGCCTGGCACCATCACGGACGCTAGATCAGAGGTAGTCGCTTGCTCGACCGCGGCAGCTGTTCGTAGCCGCGCCTGACCGCGTGCACCAGACGCTCGTGGTCCCAGGGCCACTCGCCCGCCGCAGGGGCCTGGTCGACGGGCACTCCCCGTCCGGCCAGGTCCCTGATCGTCTCTGCGATCACGCCGATGTCATTGCGCTGCGCCCAGACGAAGTCCTTGTCGGTGACCGCGCCGTGGCCCGGCACGACCACGGTCTTCTCCGACATCAGCTGCAGCACCAGGTCCAGCGAGGTCGGCCACTCCATCGGCCAGCAGTCCGGGCCGTAGCCCGGGGGAGCGGACTCCTCGATGAGGTCGCCGGCCAGCAGTACGTCGACATCGGGCACCCGCACGACCAGGTCGCCCGCCGTGTGCCCACGCCCCGGGTGCACGAGCTCGAGGATCCGGTCGCCGAGGTCGAGCACCTTGGAGGACGAGAACGTGTCGTCGGCAGGCACGATCCGGGTGCCGATCACCTCCGGCCCGCGAGGTTCCTCGCCGACCCCGGCCTCGGCGTACTCGCGCTTGATGCGCTCACCGGCCGAAATCGTGTTCGCGGCGGCGGTCTCGTGGGCCGTGATGGGCACCTCGCCGAAGGCTGCACGGAGAGCCCCGTTGCCAAAGGTGTGATCGAAGTGTTCGTGGGTGTTGATGATCCCGATCACCTCGCCCCTTGCCAGCCGGCGTACGTCGGCAGCGACCGCGCGCCCAGCCGGCTCGGAGGCATGCGTGTCGACGACGACGAGCCCTCGGGTGCCGGCGATGACCGTGACGTTCAGGTCGAACCACTCATGTCGCGCAACCCACACTCGATCGCCGACCTCCACGAACTCAGTCATGACCCCGACCCTAGTAGCATTGGCACTCACGGACGACGAGTGCCAGACGCCGGTGCTGGCTGGCAGAGGGGGTGGCGAGAATGCTGGAGGATCGCAGGCTCGCCGTGCTCCGGGCGATCGTGGAGGACTACGTCGCGACGCAGGAGCCGGTCGGCAGCAAGGCGCTGGTCGAGCGGCACCGCCTCGGAGTGTCGCCGGCCACCGTGCGCAACGACATGGCCCTGCTCGAAGAGGAAGGCCTGATCGCGCAGCCGCACACCAGCGCGGGACGGATTCCCACGGATGCGGGCTACCGGATGTTCGTCGACCGGCTGACCACGATGAAGCCCATGTCGGCGGCCGAGAAGCGCGCCATTGCGAGCTTTCTCGAAGGTGCCCACGACCTCGATGACGTCGTCCAGCGCAGCGTCCGGTTGCTCGCGCAGCTGACCCATCAGGTCGCGATCGTGCAGTACCCGACACTTGCTCGCTCGACGGTTCGGCACATCGAGATCGTCGCGCTGAGCCCGGGCCGGGTGCTGCTGGTGCTGATCTTGTCCTCGGGCCGGGTCGAGCAGCGGCTCCTCGAGCTGCCGGTCGAGCTGTCCGAGGACTCACTGGCCGACGTACGCAGCCGCGTCCTTCGGGCCGCCACCGGGGCGCGGATCTCGGATGCGGCGGTGGCGCTCGGCGCACTTCCCGACGACGCGGCACAGGAAGACCGCGCGACGTTCTCCGTGATCGTTGCCGCTCTGGTCGAGGCGATGTCCGACCACAAGTCCGACGAGCGTGTCGTGGTCGGTGGCACCGCGAACCTGGCCCGCTTCGGTGAAGGATTCGATGGCTCGATCCGCCCGATGCTCGAGGCGCTCGAAGAACACGTCGTACTCCTCAAGCTGCTCGGCGAAGCAACCTCTTCCTCCGTGACCGTACGCATCGGCCGAGAAGGCCCCTACCAGGAGCTGGCTTCCACCTCGGTGGTCGCGACCGGCTACGGCCCGGGCGACGAAGCCCTTGCCTCCTTGGGAATTGTCGGCCCGACCCGGATGGACTACCCCGGATCGATGGCGGCGGTGCGTGCTGTGGCGCGCTACGTGTCAACGATCCTCGACGAATCCTGAAACCAGAAAGCGACTCAGACTCTGTGAGCACGGACCCCTACGAGATCCTCGGCGTCGACCGGGAGGCCGACGTCGACACCATCAAGAAGGCCTATCGCCGTCTTGCCCGTCAGCTGCACCCGGACGTCAACCCCGACCCTGCGACGCAGGAGAGGTTCAAGGAGGTCTCGGCCGCCTACGAGGTCCTCTCCGACCCCGAGAAGCGCCGGATGTACGACCTTGGCGGCGACCCCTTCGGCCGCGGCGGCGGGGGCTTCGGCCAGGGCGCGGGCTTCTCCTTCACCGACATCATGGACGCCTTCTTCGGCGGCAATGCCCAAGGCCAGGGCCGAGGTCCGCGACCGCGGTCGCGGCGGGGTCAGGACGCTCTCGTGCGGCTCGACGTCGAGCTTGCCGAGGCGGCGTTCGGGACCACTCGTGACCTGAAGGTCGACACCGCCGTCCTCTGCACGACCTGTTCCGGATCCGGCGCCGCGGCCGGCTCCCGTCCGATCATCTGCGAGACCTGCCACGGTCATGGCGAGGTGCAGCACGTCCAGCGGTCCTTCCTCGGCGAGATCCGCACGCTTCGTCCGTGCGCGGCCTGCCGTGGCTTCGGCGAGATCATCCCCGAGCCCTGCCGGGAGTGCGCCGGCGACGGCCGGGTCCGCTCACGCCGCACGATCACCGTGAAGATCCCGGCCGGTGTCGACAACGGCACCCGTGTCCAGCTCGGCAACCAGGGCGAGGTCGGCCCCGGCGGTGGCCCTCCTGGGGACCTGTACGTCGAGATCGTGGTCGCCGAGCACAAGATCTACACGCGAGAAGGTCTGAACCTGCGTTGTCACGTGGTGGTTCCGATGACCGCTGCCGCACTCGGTACGACGATCCGGCTGCCATTGCTCGAAGCCGACATCGCTGAGCCCGAGTCGGAGGTCGAGCTCTGGGTCGACCTCGACATCCGTCCCGGCACCCAGTCCGGCACCGACCAGGTCATCCGCGGGCGTGGCGTGCCGAGCCTGCGCTCACAGGCGCGTGGCGACGTGGTCGTCACCATCGACGTCGAGACCCCTGGCAGGCTCGATGAGCGGCAGGAGGAGCTGCTCCGCGAGCTGGCGGTGTTACGCAACGAGGAGACCCCGGACGGGAAGATCCAGCCGGCGCACACCTCGGTCTTCGGGCGGCTCAAGGACGCCTTCAAGCCGCGCTAGTGATGTCCCAGTGATGTCTCAGTGAGCCTGCCGGTCTTCATCGCTCCCGGGCCCTTCGTCACCGGGGTCGAGGTGACCCTGGCCGGTGACGAAGGCCGCCATGCCGTGGTGGTGCGGCGGATCCGGGTCGGAGAGCAGCTCGTCCTCACCGACGGCGCGGGTGCATCGGCGACCTGCTCAGTTGTCTCGCTGGCGAAAGCCGCCCTGGTCGCGACCGTTGAAGCAGTCAGCTTCGAGGAGCGGCCGTCGCCAGTCGTCACCGTCGTACAGGCGATCCCGAAGGGTGATCGCGGCGAGCTCGCGGTCGAAGTGCTGACCGAGGTCGGCGTCGACCGGATCGTGCCCTGGGCCGCGTCGCGCTGCGTCGGTGTCTGGCGGGGTGAGCGGGCCGAGAAGTCACTGGCCAAGTGGCGGTCCGCCGCGCGAGAGTCGGGAAAGCAGTCTCGCCGGTCGTGGCTGCCCGACGTGACGCCTGTCGCCACGACCGAGGACGTCGTCGCCCTGCTCGAGGTGGCCGACCTTGGCGTCGTGCTCCACGAGGCGGCGACCGCGCCCTTGGCGGCTCTGCCCGCCTCGGAGGCGAGGTCGATCGTGGTCGTCGTCGGTCCAGAGGGCGGCATCAGCGATGAGGAGCTGGCGGCTTTCTCAGCTGCGCACGTTGTGCGGCTCGGCTCCTCGGTGTTGCGTACGTCGACCGCAGGAGTTGCCGCCGTCTCGGCACTGCTGTCCCGCACCCAGCGCTGGGGCTAACGCGCCAGGAACGCCAGGATCCGCTCGGTCTCGACAGCAACGGCGGCCTGTTCTGCCCTGCTGAGCTTGCGAAACGGCTGCACGCGGATCTCGCCGTTGTCGAGCCGCCAGTACCCCTCGAGCAGCCCGTCGACGAACAGTGCGGACCCGACCGCCCCGTTGGCAGCCATCCACTGGCGCCGGTTGTCGTCGCTGGCGATGCGCTCGCGGTTGGCATGCGAGAGCCACAGGTTGTCGTAGTTGCCGAGCATCCGGACGGGCAGCGCGAGGTCGGGGTCGGCGAGCGGACCTTCAGGTACGTCGTACAGGACCTTGCCGTCGGGGCCCTCGTGGATCACGAGATCGTCCATCGCCTTGAAGGCCGGCCCGAGGCCGGTGACCACCGACCACTTCGTCATGTCGGCGGGGGAGGCAGGTCCGAACGCACGAAGGTAGCGGCGGATCAAGGTAGGCAGGTGCGGTGTGCTCAGCCGTTCGTCGAGCCAGTTGTCAGCCAGCTCGTAGACGACCCCGCCGCTCTGCTTCCACAGCCCACGAGGTGGCACCTGCAGCAGCGGCAGCCGTTCGCGGGCGACGTGACGCAGGGCGGCCTCCGGTACGTCGGGAAACGCCGTGCCGAGCCGAACCCCCAGCTCGGTAACGGGAATCGGCCCATCGGCCAGCGCTGAGCGCGCAGCCGCGAACAGCTCGATGGTTGGCACGTGTGCGGCCGGGCGGCTCTGCGGGTTGCTCCTGCCGGACCGGTCCAGCGCGGGCTGCACCCACGGCCGGAGAGTGAGCGCATCTGTCGGCGTCAGCACGTGCACGGTCCCGCGCATCGTGAGGAACCGCACCAGGCCTCGGTCGGCGATCTCAGTGGAGAGTGACTCGGGTGAGAAGTCCTTGAGCCGCGCCGCCAACGACAGGTAGGGCGGCAGATTCTCCTGTGCCTGCAGGCCGATCAGATGCTCGACCATGTCCCGCACCGGCATCTCGACCGGCGTGACCAGGTGCTGACGCAGCCAGAGTGTCCGGTTCAGGACCCGGTTGGTGAGCTGCACCCGCTCAGGCTCTCACTTGATCGTGATGTCCTTGGTGTCCTGGGTGACGCCCGGGCCTTCGCCGGCGGACGGGTCATCGTCGTGGACGACGAGCGTGTAGTCGCCCGGGGGAGCATCGACGGTGAAGGAGTACGGCGAGGCAGTGCAGCACTCCGCCGCCGTGGCGAAGCCCTGCCTGACGACCTTGTCGCCCTGCTTCAGCTCCCAGGGGACGTTCGCCTCGAAGGATGCGGCCACGCCGCTCACGGTGAAGCCGCTGTTCAGCGAGGCGCCCTCGGCGGGGTTGATGATCCACACGGCCGACTGCACCGAGTCGGCCGAGGCCGCGGACAGGGGCTCCGAGCTTGCTTCGCCGAGGACCTGGTCGGTGTGCTTGCCGTCGATCAGGAACTGGACGGGTGGGCGGCCCTTCTGGACGACTGCCTGAGCCGTGTAGATCAGCTGCTGGAGGCTCAGCGCGGCCGTCGCCTGAGTCATCCCGGCGGGCCGGTCGTGCACGTCTCCGTGGAGGTCGATGGTGATCAGGTCGCCGGCGTACGTGGCCGAGTTGACCGACGTCGATGCCGGCCAGGCCGAGTGGTAGTCCGGGTCTGCGGCGCCACCGGAGAGGGCTGCATCGAGCGCAGCGACGGTCGCAGTGGTGTCCTGGAGCTCGGAGGGGCGGAACTCGCGGTAGAGGCGCGCCCCGTGGGGGGTGTCGCCCAGGTAGTAGACCGGCAGCGCCACGGCGGGCGTCGGGTCGGACGCGTTGCCGCCGGGGGTCACCGAGCCGGTGGTCGGCGGGTTCGACGTACCAGCTGCCGGTCCGGCCGTCGGCGTCTGGTCGCGGTTCAGGAAGGCGACGCCGCCCGTCACGATGGCGATCGCGGCGGCTACTCCGGCAGTGGCGAGGAACCAGTTGCGCTTCATCGGGGTCACCTTCTGGGTCTGTTGCTGGATGGCGTCAAGGCCGCGCTCGGGTTGTACGTCGGACACGGCGTTGTGAAGCAGGGCACGCAGTTCGTCGTCTTCCGGGGTGTTCATCGCTCCTCCTCGAGGAGGTTTCTCAGGGCTGCGGCACCGCGCGACGCGTGGCTCTTCACCGCTCCGGCACTGATGCCGAGGGTCTCGGCGATCTGGTGCTCGGACTGGTCGAGGTAGTACCGCAAGGCCAGCACCTCGCGCTGGCGTTGCGGAAGATCGGCGAGCGCGGTGAGCACGGCGCTACGCCGCGCAGACGCAAGCGCGGCCTGATCGGCACCTGGCTCATCCGGCAGTGGCACCGGCAGGTGACGAGCGACCACCTTGCGATGGCGCAGGGCCGAGCGGGCCCGGTTCACCACCGACTGGCGCAGGTACGCCGCGGCCTTCTCCGGGTCCCGCAGCTGGCCCCAGCGAGCGTGCAGCGCGATGAACGCGTCCTGCACCACCTCCTCGGAGGCTCCCTGGTCGTGCAGCAGCAACACCCCGAGCCGGACGAGCTGGGTGTAGTGGCCGGCGTACAGCTGCTCGACGGCGGCGTCCGCGCTCAGGGGCGCGTCGGAATCGGGCACGCTCACCCCTGTCGTGGGCCGGCGGAGCAGGTTGGTGGTCACGCTACTTCCACGCGCTGCGCGCGCCGGGGGTTTACACGCGGAGCCGATGAGCTGGTTTCGCTCGGGTCTCGGGTCCGTGAGATGGAACCTGCAGAACAGGCCCCTCATATGCTCTTCACGTGCCCGACGACAAGATCGACCCCGACTGCCTGTTCTGCAAGATCGCTTCCGGAGTGATCCCGGCCGACATCGTGCACGAGAGCGGCACGACGGTGGCGTTCCGCGACCTCGCCCCACAGGCACCGACGCATGTGCTGGTGATCCCGCGCAGCCACTACCCGAACGCCGCAGAGCTGGCCCAGGGCGAGCCGGACACGATGGTCGCGCTGATCGACTCCGCGCGCGAGGTCGCCGCCAGCGAAGGGCTCGAGGATGGCTACCGGATGGTCTTCAACACCGGAGCCGTGGCGCACCAGACCGTCTTCCATGCCCACCTGCACGTGTTGGGTGGTCGTCCGATGGGCTGGCCGCCTGGTTGATTTCCAGATGCCCCGGCAGGGTCGCTCCCGTAGCATTGCGCTTGTCAATGCATCGAGACAGAAGGGCCGCCCGACCGGGCATTCATGACCAATACAGCAAATCCGGCCCAAGGTGGCACTCAGGGCGGCACCACACACACCGTGGTGGTCCCTGCCAGCGTGAACATGGTCTCCCTTCTCGGACCCGGCGACGAGCACCTCTCCCTCATCGAACAAGCCTTCGAGGCCGACGTCCACGTGCGCGGCAACCAGATCACCCTGAAGGGTGAGGCCGCCGAGATCGCCCTCGTCGAGCGGATGCTCGACGAGCTGGTCACGATCATCCGCACTGGCCAGGGCATCACCAACGAGACCGTCGAGCGCGTGATCACGATGCTCCGGGCGGAGACGACCGAGCGCCCGGCCGACGTACTCTCACTCAACATCCTGTCCAACCGTGGCCGCACGATCCGTCCGAAGACGCTGAACCAGAAGCGCTACGTCGACGCGATCGACAAGCACACCATCGTCTTCGGCATCGGCCCAGCCGGCACCGGCAAGACCTACCTCGCCATGGCGAAGGCGGTGCAGGCGCTGCAGGCCAAGCAGGTCACCCGGATCATCCTGACCCGCCCGGCGGTCGAGGCGGGGGAGCGGCTCGGCTTCCTGCCCGGCACGCTCGGCGAGAAGATCGACCCGTACCTGCGTCCGTTGTACGACGCCCTGCACGACATGCTCGATCCCGAGACGATCCCGAAGCTGCTCGCCGCCGGCACGATCGAGGTCGCGCCACTGGCATACATGAGGGGAAGGACGCTCAACGACGCGTTCATCATCCTCGACGAGGCGCAGAACACCTCGCCCGAGCAGATGAAGATGTTCCTGACCCGGCTCGGCTTCGGCTCCAAGATCGTCGTCACGGGGGACATCACCCAGGTCGACCTGCCGAACACGATCAAGAGCGGCCTGCGCGTCGTCGAAGGCATCCTCGATGACGTCGAGGACATCTCGTTCAACCGCCTGACCAGCCACGACGTGGTCCGCCACCGGCTGGTCGGAAAGATCGTCGCGGCCTATGAGGACTTCGACGCCCGCAGCGAGAGCGACGCCGACAAGGTCCGCGAGCACCGTGGCCAGCGAAGGTGAGCCGAGCATGAGCATCGAGGTACTCAACGAGTCCGGCCACGATCTCGACGTACGCCGGACCCAGCGGCTCGCCAGGTTCGTGATGGACCGGATGCGGGTGCACCCCGACGCCGAGCTGTGCGTGACAGCCGTCGACGAGGCGACCATTGCCGAGCTCAACGCGAAGTGGATGGAAAAGGACGGCCCGACCGACGTACTCGCCTTCCCGATGGACGAGCTGCGCCCCGGCAAGGTCAACGAGGAGCCCGAGGACGGCGTCCTCGGTGACCTGGTGCTGTGCCCGTCGATCGCCGAGAAGCAGGCCGTCGAGGCCGGCCACGACGTGACCGACGAGCTCGATCTGCTGACCGTGCACGGTGTCCTGCACCTCCTCGGCTACGACCATGCCGAGCCCGAGGAGCACAAGGAGATGTTCGGTCTCCAAGCCCGGCTGCTTGCCGAGTGGCAGGGCGTCAGCCGAGGCCAGGCGCTCGCCCCGGACCGACCAGCGACATGAGTGGCGACAGTCCCTGGCTGCTTCTGGCCGTGGTCGGACTGGTGCTCGTCGCCGGACTGCTCAGTGGTGCCGAAGCAGCGCTCTCGTCGTTCTCCCGCGCCCGCGCCGAGGAGCTTGAGGACGACCATCGCCCGGGTGCGACCCGGCTGCTGAAGCTCCTCGAGGACCCCCCGGCGTACCTCAACACGGCGTTGTTCCTCCGGCTCCTCGCGGAGATCTCCGCGATCACGCTCGCTGCGGTGCTGTGCCAGCGAATCTTCGGTCGCGACAGGTCCTCGATCGCGTTCGCCGTCGCGATCATGCTGGTCGTCTCGTTCGTCTTCGTCGGCGTGGCTCCCCGGACACTGGGTCGCCAGCACGCCGAACGGATCGCGCTCGTCGCGACCGGCGTCCTCATCCCGCTGACGCGGGTGATCGGTCCGATCCCGCGGCTGCTGATCCTGATCGGCAACGCGATCACCCCGGGTCGCGGCTTCTCCGAAGGCCCGTTCTCCTCCGAGGCCGAGCTGCGTGAGCTGGTGGACCTGGCCGAGGCATCGAGCCTGATCGAGTCCGAAGAACGCGCGATGATCCACTCGGTCTTCGAGCTCGGCGACACCTCGGTGCGTGAGGTGATGGTGCCGCGCACCGACGTGGTCTACATCGAGCGGCACAAGACGCTGCGTCAGGCGATGTCGCTGTTCCTGCGCAGCGGTTTCTCGCGGCTGCCGGTGATCGAGGAGGACCTGGACCGGATCGTCGGCTTCGCCTACCTCAAGGACATCAGCAAGCGCGTGTTCGACCGCCACGAGTCCGAGACCACCGAGCGCGTCGACTCCGTGATGCGGCCCGTGCTGCACGTGCCCGACTCCAAGCCCGTCGACGACCTGCTCCGTGAGATGCAGGCTCAGCGCCGGCACATCGCCGTCGTCGTCGACGAGTACGGCGGCACCGCCGGCCTCATCACGATCGAGGACATCCTCGAGGAGATCGTCGGCGAGATCACCGACGAGTTCGACATGGACGAGATTCCAGTCGAGGCGCTCCCCGACGGCTCGACCCGGGTCTCCTCGCGGTTCCCGGTCGACGACCTCGACGAGATCGTCGGCGTCGAGATCGAGGACGACGAAGTCGACTCGGTCGGTGGGCTGATGGCCAAGCACCTCGGCAAGGTGCCGATTCCCGGATCGGTCGTCGAGGTCGGCGGCCTGATCTTCCAGGCCGAGGAGGCCAAGGGCCGCCGCAAGCGGGTCGGCACCGTCCTGATCACCCCGGCGCCCCCGGTGCCACCGGTGCCCCCGGCGGCCGGGGCGGACGCGCCGGCGGACGAGCCGATCAGGACCTCACTTCAGGCGTGAACCTGTCTCGGCAATACGATGACTTCGTGGATGCTGAGGACAACAAGCTGGTCGTGCTGGCTCGAGCGACACGGGCGCGCACCGGAGCTGTCGAGGGCGCCGCGCTGCGGGACCTCGACGGCCGGACCTACGCCGCTGCCACGGTCGACCTGCCGTCCCTGAAGGTCTCGGCGATCGGTGTCGCGGTCGCGATGGCGGTTGCCAGTGGCGCGAAGGGTGCCGAAGCGGTGGTCGTCCTCACCGAGGGTGACCTGGCTCCCGCGGACCTGGCCGTGCTGGTTGAGTTCGCCGGTCCGGGGGTACACATTCATCGAGGAACACCGGCTGGAACAATCGTCCAGACGCTCGAAAGTTGAGTAAAGCGTTTGCGTAGAACAACTATCTGACGAGTAGGATAGGGCTATGGCGCTGGCTGGCAGGGTGCAACACGACGCGGCGGTCTCCCGACTGCGTTCGTCGTACGCCGAGATCCCGACGGGCTCAACCGTCCGGCTGAAGAAGAAGACCTCCAATCTCTTCCGGCCACGCGAGGCCTCCGACGGGGCCGGGCTGGATGTCTCTGGCCTGAACGGCGTCATCGGCATCGACCCGGCCGGCCGCACGGCGGACGTCCAGGGGGTCTGCACCTACGAGGACCTCGTCGAGGTCACTCTCGCGCACGGCCTGATGCCGATGGTGGTGCCACAGCTGCGCACGATCACGCTCGGCGGCGCCGTCACCGGGCTGGGGATCGAGTCGACCTCGTTCCGCAACGGGCTCCCGCACGAGTCGGTCCTCGAGCTCGACATCTTCACCGGGTCGGGCGAGGTGGTCACGGCGACTCCCGACAACGAGCACGCCGACCTGTTCACGACGTTCCCGAACTCCTACGGCTCGCTCGGCTATGCCACCCGGCTGCGGATCGAGCTCGAGCCGGTCCCGGCGTACGTCGCGCTGAGGCATGTCCGCTTCCACGACGCCGACAAGCTCGCGGCGGCCATTGCGGAGATCGCGGAGTCCCGGTCCTGGGACGGCCAGCAGGTCGACGGCCTCGACGGCGTCGCGTTCGAGCCGGGGGAGTACTACCTGGTCCTGGCCCGGTTCACCGACGCCGCCGACCGCAAGCCGTCGGACTACACCGGGCAGCAGATCTTCTTCAGGTCGATCCAGGAGCGCGCGACAGACCTGCTCACGATCCACGACTACATCTGGCGCTGGGACACCGACTGGTTCTGGTGCTCGGGCGCGTTCGGTGTGCAGAACCCGATGATCAGGCGCGTGTGGCCGCGACGGTGGAAGCGCTCGGACGTCTATCACAAGCTGGTCGGCCTGGACACGAAGTACGGCATCGCCGACCGGCTCGACCGTCGGGCCGGCCGGCCGAAGCGCGAGCGCGTCATCCAGGACATCGAGGTGCCCGTCGACCGGCTGCCGGAGTTCCTGGACTGGTTCGACGACGCGGTCGGGATGCGACCGGTGTGGTTGTGCCCGTTGCAGCTCCGAAAAGTGGACGGGGCGACGCGCACCTGGCCGTCGTACCCGCTCGAACCGGGTGTGATCTACGTCAACGTCGGCTTCTGGGGAGCGGTGCCTGTAGGCGCAGATGCGCCCGATGCTCCGCGCAACCGGGCGATCGAGACGAAAGTTCATCAGCTCGACGGGCATAAATCGCTGTACTCCGAGTCTTTCTACGACAAGGAGACGTTCGACGAGCTCTACGACGGTGCGAATCTGGCTGCCGTCAAGAAGCGCTACGACCCTGACTCCCGACTGATGACGCTCTACGACAAGGCGGTGCGGAGACGATGAGACTTGACACTTTTTCGGGACAGGCCAGCAGGATCCCGATTGCGGGAGCAATCGAAGGGCTGTTGCAAGAGGAGCTACCGCTGCGCATCACGGCGTACGACGGCAGCTCGACCGGTCCGGAGGATGCCCCGGTCGGCTTCGACCTGCTCACCGAGCGCGGGCTCTCCTACATCCTGACGGCGCCCCTCGACCTCGACCTCGGCCTCGGCCGGGCCTATGTCTCGGGTGACCTGGACCTCAAGGGCGTTCATCCCGGCGACCCCTACGAGGCGCTGAAGCTGATCAAGCACGGGCTGAAGATTCGCCGGCCGCGCCCGATCGAGGCGGTGAACCTGATCCGTGGACTCGGCATCGAGCTGCTCAAGCCGCCGCCGCCGCCGAAGGAGGAGCACCTCCCGCGCTGGCGACGCACGGTCGAGGGCTGGCGGCACTCCAAGGCGCGCGACGCCGAGGTCATCCACCACCACTACGACGTCTCGAACCGCTTCTACGAGCTGGTCCTCGGTCCCTCGATGACCTACACCTGTGCGGTCTTCCCGACGCCGGAGGCGACGCTCGAAGAGGCGCAGTTCGAGAAGTACGACCTGATCGCCCGCAAGCTCAACCTGCAGCAGGGCCAGCGACTCCTCGACGTGGGTTGCGGCTGGGGCGGCATGGTCCGCCACGCCGCCCGTGAGTACGGCGTCCGCGCACTCGGTGTCACGCTCTCGCGGGAGCAGGCCACCTGGGCGCAGGAGAGGATCAAGGAGGAGGGTCTCGACCACCTCGCCGAGGTCCGTTTCCAGGACTACCGCGACGTCGTGGAGACCGACTTCGATGCGGTCAGCTCGATCGGGCTGACCGAGCACATCGGCATCGACAACTACGGCGCCTACTTCTCCTTCCTCAAGGACAAGCTCAAGCCATACGGCCGACTCCTCAACCACTCCATCACCCGCCAGCACAACCGGGACACGAAGACGGGGCTGTTCATCGACCGCTATGTCTTCCCCGACGGTGAGCTGACCGGGTCCGGGCGGATGATCCTCGAGGCCCAGAACGCCGGGCTCGAGGTGCACCACGAGGAGAACCTCCGCCTGCACTACGCGATGACGCTCGCCGGCTGGTGCCGCAACCTCGAGGCCAACTGGGACGAGTGCGTGGCCGAGGTGGGCGAAGGCACCGCCCGGGTGTGGGGCCTCTACATGGCGGGCTCACGGCTGTCCTTCGAGCGCGACGAGATCCAGCTGCACCACGTGCTGGCAACCCGCAACGACGAGGACGGCGTCAGCGGATTCCCGCTGCGGCCCGACTGGACTAATTGATTCCGGCCACACACTGAGCCGACTGGCGTCATAGTGGGACCCCAAGCTTGACGGAGACCTGCCATGTCGTTCTACAGCCGGCCAGTGGCGGTTCTCGCCCTGATGGCTTTCGGGGTTGCCGGAACGGTACTCGGGACCGGTCTGGCTCCGTCGGCCTCGGCAAGCCCGACGGAGCCACCGAAACCACCGCCGCCAAGCGCTCACAGCATCTCGCCACGCCTGGTCGGCACCGACGCCTTCATGCCCGGTCAGCCGTACTCGGGTGACTTCCCGGACCCGACGATCCTCCGGGTCAAGGGCGTCTACTACGCCTACTCGACGACGATCGGCTCGCTGAACCTGCCGATGGTCTCCTCGAGGTACCTGCATGGCTGGAAGGCCCGGCGTACGACCGGAAGGGGCAAGAACGCCACCCACGACGCGATGCCCCGCGCGGCCAGCTGGGCCAGGACCAGGAAGGTCGACGGGCACGACTTCTCCACGACCTGGGCACCGTCGGTGGCCCACATCAAGAAGACGTACGTGGTTGCTTATGCGACTCCTCCACGCAAGCGTCCGCTCGGGTCGATGTGCATCTCGATCGCGACCGCGAGCTCGCCGATCGGGCCGTTCGTGGACCGCACCAGGCATGCGCTGGTCTGCCCGGGCGACCAGAACGCCATCGACCCGCAGATCTTCACCACGCCCGACGGCTCCCACTGGCTGCTCTACAAGACCGAGGGCGTACCGGGGGTCGTTCCGGCGCGGCTGTGGGTCCGGAAGCTGAACGCGCACGCCACCGCCTTCGGGGCCACGTCCGCTCCCTGGTTGCTGCTCGAGACACAGGACCCGTGGGAGGGCAACACGATCGAGAACCCCGCGATGATCCTGGTCGGCGGCCGCTACTACCTCTTCTACTCGGCGAACAACTACACCACCGACGCCTATGCGACCGGCTACGCGGTCTGCAGCACGGTTCGCGGGCCGTGCACCCGCGCGGCCACGAACCCGTTGCTCGCCAGCGGCGGCAGCGTCGCCGGAACCGGTGGAGCCATGCCGTTCCGGGATCCGCAGGGCGGGCTCCGGCTCGCATACGCCGCCTGGACATCTGGTCACACCGGCTACTCGACCAGCCGGACCTGCCTGAAGGCGCCGACCGGGTGCAACCAGCGCCGGATGCACGTCGCCACTCTCGGGATCGGGGCCGGTGGGGTCCTGACCGTGCTCTCGCGCGGCTAACATTCGCAGGTGAGTCCCCGCACCGCCTTCGAAGGCACCGTCCTGCGTCGTGAGGTGCTCAGCGACCACCTGATCCGGCTCGAGCTCGGCGGCCCCGGTCTCGCAGGCTTCACGTCGACGGGTGTCCCGGATGAATGGGTTGCGCTGACCGTGCCCGGACAGTTCCAGACGCGCTACTACACGGTGCGGTCGTGGGACTCCTCGACGCTGGTGCTCGATGTCGTCATGCACGAGGAAGGCCTCGTCACCGAGTGGGCGCAGACCTCCAGCGAGGGCCAGACTGTGGGCATCTCGCTGCCGAGGGGATCGTTCACGCTGCCGGACAACGCCGAATGGCTTGTCCTGGTTGGAGATCTGACCGCGCTGCCGGCGGTGGGCCGAATCACCGAAACCGTTTTCGACATCCCCGTAACGGCGTACGTCGAAGCACCAGATGCACCCCTCGCCGGCTATCTCCCGATCGACGTGACCTGGTTGAGGCCACCTGCCGCGGGCCGGAGTGCGCTCGCCGAGGTGGTGCGTGGCATCGACTGGCCGGCGGGTCCGGGATACTTCTGGATGGCGGGGGAGTCCGCCCAGATGCGCGACATCCGCAGGCACGTGCGGCACGACGTCGGCATGGATGCCCGGGCGTACGACGTGATGGGTTACTGGTCCGGCTCTCGAGGACGCCAGACCCGAGCAGTGGATCCGGGCCCGATCTACGCGCGCGGCAAGGCAATGGGCAAGACCGATGAACAAATCTGGGCGGACTACGACGCCGCCCGAGACGGAGCGAAGCATGACCCAAGCTGATGCCACGACACCTGATGGCACGTTCCGGAGCGGGTTCGCCTGTTTCGTGGGCCGGCCCAACGCCGGCAAGTCCACGCTGACCAACGCCATGGTCGGCTCGAAGGTGGTGATCACCTCTTCGAAGCCACAGACCACCCGGACCGTCGTACGCGGGATCGTGCACCGGCCCGACGCCCAGCTGATCCTGGTCGACACCCCGGGACTGCACCGGCCGCGGACGCTCCTCGGTGAGCGACTCAACGACCTGGTCAAGTCGACGTGGTCGGAGGTCGATGTCGTCGCGGTCTGCTTCCCCGCCAACGAGAAGCCCGGACCGGGTGACAAGTTCATCGTCAACGAGCTCGCGAAGGTGCGACGTACCGTCAAGTTCGCGATCGCGACGAAGACCGACCTCGTCACCCCGGAGGAGCTCGGCGAGCACCTGCTGCGCATCGAGGCGCTCGGTCAGGAGACCGGCACGGAGTGGGCCGAGATCGTGCCCGTCTCCGCGAAGTCCGGAGACCAGGTTGCGCTGCTGGCGGACCTCTTCGTCGCTCAGCTGCCCGAGGGTCCGGCGCTCTACCCGGACGGCGAGATCAGCGACTCACCGGAAGAGGCGATCGCCGCGGAGCTGATCCGCGAGGCCGCGCTCGAGGGCGTCCGCGACGAGCTGCCGCACTCGATCGCGGTCGTCGTCGAGGAGATGGCCCTGAGCCCGGGTCGTCCCGATGACAAGCCGATGCTGGTGATCCACGCCAACCTGTACGTCGAACGCGACTCCCAGAAGGGCATCATCATCGGCCACAAGGGTTCGCGGCTGCGCGAGGTCGGCACCACTGCCCGCAAGCAGATCGAGGCAATGCTCGGAACGCCGGTCTACCTCGACCTGCATGTCAAGATCGCCAAGGACTGGCAACGCGATCCCAGGCAGCTGCGGAAGCTCGGCTTCTAGCTGCAGTCCGGGCAGGTCCCGAAGATCTCCAGCGTGTGGCTGACATCGGAGTAGCCGTGCGCCGAGGCGACCGCACGGGTCCACTTCTCGACGGCCGGTCCCTCCACCTCGACGGTCGCGCCGCAGGAGCGGCAGACCAGGTGATGGTGGTGGGCCGCCGAACAACGGCGATAGACCGCTTCACCCGCCTCGCTGCGCAGCATGTCGATCTCGCCGGCATCGGCCAGCGCCTGCAGTGACCGGTAGACCGTCGACAGCCCGACCGTGTCGCCGCCACCGCGCAGGATCTCGTGGATCTCCTGGGCACTCCGGAAGTCGTCGAACGACTCGAGCGCCGCGGCGACTGCCTTGCGCTGCCGGGTGGGTCGCTTCTCGGAATCAGTGCTCGTCATAGTGCCCTCCGTGTACGGCGTGACGGTGGCCGTCGTGGACGTAGTCGATGTGGTCGCCGTGCTCGATCCCGAGGTGGCCGCAGCCCTCGCCGTGCTCATGGCGATGCGGTTCGCCGACCGTGTCGTGGGCTTCAGGGAGCTCATCGAGTGGGAACGGCACCCGCGCCTTGCGGCGCCGCTGCACGAGCACTCCGATCGGCGCGGTCAGGGTGAAGCCGAAGAGCGACACCAGCACGATCGTGGCCCCTGGAGGTGCATCGACGAACGCCGTCGTCGTCACACCGATCAGAGCGGCCAGCAGGCCGGCGCCCATCGCGGTGAACATCGTCATCCGGAAACCGCGGGTGAACTGTTGGGCGGTGGCGACCGGGATGACCATCAGGGCGCTCACCAGGAGCAGCCCGACCGTGCGCATCGCCACGCTGACGGTGACGGCGGCGAGCACCGAGATCAGCATGTTGTAGAAGCCGACCGAGATGCCCGTCGTACGCGCGTAGTCCTCGTCGTTCGCGACGGCGAAGAGCTGGGGAAGCAGCGTCAGGGACAGCGCGAGGATTGTGACAGCGAGCCCCGCGCTGACGAGCACGTCGGTCCAGGAGATGGCGGTGATCGACCCGAACAGGTAACCCTGCAAGGCGTTTGCGCCGTTGCCGGCGAACGAGATGAGCACCAGGCCGCCCGCGATGCCTCCGTAGAACAGCAGCGCGAGGGCGACATCTGCGGTGGCCTTGCCGGTAGCCCGAATCAGCTCGATCAGAAGGGCGCCGAGGATCGCGATGCCGATCGCGGCGACGGTCGGCGAGGTGCCGGTGAGCAGGCCGAGCGCGACGCCGGTCACGCAGATGTGGCCGAAGCCGTCACCGAGGAGAGAGAGCCGGCGCTGCACGAGGTAGGTGCCGACTGTCGGAGCGGCCAGGCCGGTGACGGCGGCGGCAACCAGTGCCCTGATCATGAATGGGGAGAGGAGTACCTCGAACATCAGGCTCCCCCGTCCAGTGGAGCAGCGACTCCCGGGCTGAGGGGAAGTCGGCCAGCCGGCCGATGGTGATGGTCGTGGTCCTGCCGCTCGGTCGCCGGACCGGGCAGCCCGTCGTACACCAGCCGGCCCTCGCGCATCACCAGCGCGCGCTGGATCAACGGCTCGAACGGCCCGAGCTCGTGGAGCACGACGACGATGGTCGCTCCCTGCGCGGCGCGAGCGGCCAGCGTGCTGGCGATGCCGTCCTGGCTGGCCAGGTCGACGCCCGCATTGGGCTCGTCGAGCACGAGCAGCTCGGGCTCACTGGCGAGGGTGCGGGCCATCAGTACCCGCTGCTGCTGCCCGCCGGAAAGCGTCGAGACCTGGTGCTTGGTGCGGTTCGTCAGGTCGACCTGTTCGATGGCAGCCGTGATGGCATCGCGGTCGGCTCGGAGCATGGGCACGAAAGGGCGCCGACGTGACATCCGGCCGGACGCGACCACCTCCCAGACGCTCGACGGCACGCCCTGGGTGATCGTCGAACGCTGCGGCACGTAGCCCAGCCGGTGCCACTGGTCGAAGCTCGCGAGTGGCATCCCGAACATCCGCACCTCGCCATGGGTCAGCGGGTGCAAACCCACTATCGCCTTGACGAGCGTGGACTTGCCGGAGCCGTTGGCGCCGAGCAGCGCAACGACCTCACCGCTGCGGACGGTGAGATCGATGTCCCGCAGGATCGGACGTCCTGCGAGTGAGACGGCTCCGTCGGAGACCTGGAGAACGATCGCCGCCTCGCCGGACTGTGGGTCGGTCATGAGCAGGAGTCTGCCTTCTGGATTGCCTTGAGGTTCTCGCGCATGAGCGTCAGGTACGTCGCGTCGGAGTCATCGGATGTCAGGCCCTCGATCGGGTCGAGCACCGCGGTCCCGATGTGGAGGTCGCTAGCGAGCGCGTCGGCGAGCTTGGGACTCGCAAGCCGCTCGTTGAAAACCGTGGTGATCTTGTCGGTGCGAATCAGATCCGACAGCTCTTGGAGGTGCCGCAACGACGGCTCGGCGTCAGGGGAGAGCCCGGCGATCGGGTGGATTTGCAGGTTGTAACGACGGCCGAGGTACTCGAACGCGTCATGGCTGACCACGAGCGAGCGCGATTTGCAGGTCGCGAGCCCGTCCTTGAAGTCGGTGTCGAGCGCGGCGAGCTCGCCCTGAAGCCTGGTGTTGTTCGCGCGGTAGGCGGTGGCGTTCGCCGGGTCGGCCTTCTCCATCGTGCTCGCGAACTTGTCAGCCACCTTTGCGAGCAGGGTCGGATCCTGCCAGAAGTGCGGATCGCCGTCGTACCCGTTCGCACCGGCGTGCTCGTCGCCCAGACCCGGAGGTGCCGGCGAGATGTGCACGACGTCGGTCACACTGACGACGTGCTTTGGCGCGTTGTTCTCGATCACCCGGTCGACGCCCGGCTGCAGGCCCGGCTCGTAGATCGCGACATCGGCCCGGGAGATCAGTGCGGTCTGCTCGACGGTCGGCTCGAGCTCGTGCGGCTCAGCGCCTGGGTGGGTCAGGTCTGTGACGTCGGCGTGGGTCCCGACGATGCTCTGCGCCACGAACTGCAGCGGATAGAACGACGCCACCACCTGGGGTTTGCCGTCGTCCTTGAGGCCGCAACCGGCAAGCAGGGGGACGGCGATCAGGGCGGCGACAGCAAGAGCTGCGGGAGTACGTCGGGACATGACAATGATTCTCAATACAAATGGGAATCATTGTCAAGTCGTCGGTTCGGGGTAGGGAGTTTTCACAGGGTATGAACCCAAACCTCCTCTTCGCACACGTCGCGACATGGGCGAAGAGGAGGTTTGACCTCATGGCCTGTGAAAACTCCGGCAGCATAAGGTCGTCCCGTGTTGGTGGTGAACAGGTTCCGCGTGCCTGAGGACGACGCGGCGTTCCGGGAGGAGCTGCAGGCCGCGCATGACGTGCTGGCGAGCATGCCCGGCTTCGAGGACGGACGCGTGGGCCGCAATCTCGACGAGCCGGAGATCTGGGTGCTGGTGACCCGCTGGCGCGATGTGGGGAGCTACCGCCGGGCGCTGTCGTCGTACGACGTGAAGGTCGGCGCCGTCCCGCTCCTGAGCCGCGCGATCGACGAGCCGAGCGCCTACGAGCTGCTGGTCGGCGAAACCGAGTTGAACCGGAGTCGCCCCCGCTCGGTAGGGTGACCCCTCCGCAACGAACCAGCCGCCGGCAGCCAGCCGGTGACCATCCAGCAGGAGCAGAACCCGTGGCCAAGGCACCAGCATCGACCGTCGACAACGTCGTCTCACTCGCCAAGCGCCGGGGATTCGTCTTCCCGTGCGGGGAGATCTACGGAGGCACCCGCTCCGCATGGGACTACGGCCCGCTCGGGGTGGAGCTCAAGGAGAACATCAAGCGTCAGTGGTGGCGCTCGATGGTGCAGTCGCGCGAGGACGTCGTCGGGCTGGACTCCAGCGTGATCCTGCCCCGGCAGACCTGGGAGGCCTCCGGCCACGTCGCGACCTTCTCCGACCCCCTGACCGAGTGCCAGTCCTGCCACAAGCGCTTCCGTGCGGACCACCTCCAGGAGCAGGTGGCGGAGAAGGCAGCCGCGAAGGGCAAGCCGGTCGATCCCGACGACGTCGACCTGAAGGACGTCGCGTGCCCCAACTGCGGCACCCGCGGAGCGTGGACCGAGCCGCGTCAGTTCTCCGGCCTGCTGAAGACCTACCTCGGTGTCATCGAGGACGAGTCCGGCCTGCACTACCTGCGCCCGGAGACCGCGCAGGGCATCTTCCTCAACTTCGCCAACGTGGTCACCAGTGCGCGCAAGAAGCCGCCGTTCGGCATCGCGCAGATCGGCAAGAGCTTCCGCAACGAGATCACCCCCGGGAACTTCATCTTCCGGACCCGCGAGTTCGAGCAGATGGAGATGGAGTTCTTCGTCGTACCCGGCACCGACGAGGAATGGCACCAGTACTGGATCGACGAGCGCACCAAGTGGTACGTCGACCTCGGCATCAACAAGGACAACCTGCGGCACTACGAGCACGCCCAGGAAAAGCTCAGCCACTACGCGAAGCGCACCGTCGACATCGAGTACCGCTTCAACTTCGCCGGCTCCGAGTGGGGCGAGCTCGAGGGCATCGCGAACCGCACCGACTTCGACCTGAAGACACACAGTGAGCACTCGGGCACCGACCTGTCGTACTTCGACCAGGCCAACGACGAGCGCTTCATCCCCTACGTCATCGAGCCTGCGGCCGGCCTGAGTCGCAGCCTGATGACGTTCCTCGTCGACGCCTACACCGAGGACGAGGCCCCCAACACCAAGGGCGGCGTCGACAAGCGCACCGTGCTCAAGCTCGACCCGCGTCTCGCGCCGGTCAAGGTCGCGGTGCTGCCCCTGAGCCGCAATGCCGACCTGACGCCCAAGGCCAAGGACCTCGCCAAGGAGCTCCGCGGGTTCTGGAACGTCGACTTCGACGACGCCGGTGCGATCGGTCGTCGTTACCGCCGGCAGGACGAGATCGGTACGCCGTACTGCGTGACCGTCGACTTCGAGACCCTCGAGGACAACGCGGTGACCGTCCGCGAGCGTGACTCGATGAGCCAGGAGCGGATCTCCCTCGAAGGACTGCGCAGCTACTTTGCAGAGCGCCTCGTGGGTTGCTGACCTCAATGCCCCAGATCGGCGTCGACCGGAGGCAGAATGACGTGGTGACCCGCGTCGTTCGTCTCCTTGCCGTCCTGCTGGTGCCCGCACTGATCCTGACGGGCTGTGGCGCGGCGAAGAAGCCAACGCCGCCGACCGCCCAGCCGACCACCTCGCTGCCGACGAACGATGTCACCGTGCCGAGCGGGGTCACGCTGACCAAGCCCGGCACCACCCTGCCCTTCGGGCAGCCGGCGACAGTGACCTATGTGCCGAATCCCAAGCGCAGCACGGTCCTCGAGATCACGGTCACGCGTGTGGACAAGGGCGCGATCCGTGACTTCGCGTCGTACCAGCTGACCCCGCAGGTGCAGGCGTCGACGCCCTACTACGTGCAGGTGAAGCTCAAGAACGTCGGCGAGGGCGATGTCGGTCAGACCGCCGTCCCGCTGTGGGCGGTCGACCAGACGAACACGCTGATCCAGGCGTCGACCTTCTCCAACGACTTCACCAAGTGCCCCTCGAAGGCGCTACCGACCGTCTTCGCCCCCAACGCCACCGCGACCGCATGCCTGGTCTACCTGGTGCCCAACCACGGCACCCTCACCGGGATGAGCTTCCGACCGCTCCAGGAGTACGCGCCGATCACCTGGACCGGCAAGATCGGCGGTCCCAAGGTCGTCAAGCACGATCCGAAGAAGACCACTCACAAGAAGAAGGCCTGACCGCAGTTGTGAATGCCGGTCTGACACTCGGCTCGCTGACGGTCGCGACGCCTGTGGTGCTCGCGCCGATGGCGGGGATCACCAACGCCGCCTACCGCCGGCTGTGCATGGAACAGGTGATTGCGCAGGGTGGCCGGAGTCTTTTCGTCTGCGAGATGATCACCAGCCGGGGACTCGTGGAGGGCGACGAGACCACCAAGTCGATGCTGGTCTTCGACGAGCTCGAGGACGTGCGTTCGGTGCAGCTCTACGGCACCGATCCGGCGTACGTCGGCAAGGCGACCGAGATCCTCTGTGCGGAGTACGGCGTTGCGCACGTCGATCTCAACTTCGGCTGCCCGGTCCCGAAGATCACCCGGAAGGGCGGGGGAGCGGCCCTGCCGTGGAAGCGCAACCTGCTCGGCGAGATCCTGCGAGAGGCGGTCGCGGCCGCAGCCAAGTACGACGTCCCGGTGACGATGAAGACCCGCAAGGGGATCGACGAGGACCACCTGACCTTCCTCGACGCCGGACGGATCGCTGAGGAGTCGGGCGCGGCCGCGATCGCGCTGCACGGGCGGACCGCCGTACAGGCCTATTCGGGGGAAGCCGACTGGGACTCGATCACCGAGCTCGTGGCGCACGTCGACATCCCGGTCCTCGGTAACGGCGACATCTGGGAAGCGGCCGACGCGATCCGGATGGTCGAGCAGACCGGGGCCGCCGGTGTCGTTGTCGGCCGTGGCTGCCTCGGGCGTCCCTGGCTCTTCCGGGATCTGGCCGCCGCCTTCGCGGGCGAGCAGATCGCCACACTGCCGACGCTCGGAGAGGTTCGCGCAGTGATGCGCCGGCACTGTGAGCTGCTCTGCCAGCACATGGGCGAGGAGCGCGGCTGCAAGGAGTTCCGGAAGCACATCTCCTGGTACCTCAAGGGCTTTCCGGCTGGGGGTGACCTCCGTCACGCGCTCGCGCTCGTCTCGACGCTCGCCGGACTGGACGATCTGCTCGTCGAACTCGATCCGGAGGCGCCGTTCCCGGTGCTGGAGCTCGGCACGCCACGAGGGCGACAGGGCAGTCCACGCAAGCGTGTCGTGCTTCCCGAGGGCTGGCTCGACGACATGGACGGCAGCGGCTACGTCGTCCGTGAGGACGCCTCGGAGGTCAGCGGGGGCTGACACCAGGGGACGACCCACCCCGGCCTTTGTGACCTGTTCGTTACCAAATACGGCGAAATCGTGTTTTCATCGTCGGACGCCTCCAAGGGCGGAAACCTGAAACAGAACAACAAACCCTGTAACGCCCGGCACCACCGTGTCGCGCCGCAGGGTGTCCTGTCCCCAACGAAACGGACCAGTTCGTGCCCCACGGCCAACACAGCCTCAAGACACAAACCCCGCGGACCCGACGTATCGCGCTCGTGACCGCACCCCTGGTCACCCTCCTGACGGTTGGCGCCGGCGTCGCCCTGACCGAGACCGGCACCTCGATCAAGTCCCCCACCGCGCAGAGCGCAGCCTCCACGGTTGCCCACGCTGTGAGCGCCAGTGCCCAGCTCGGCAGCCGCGATCAGGGCCCGACCCGGTCACTGGACCGCCTTGCCTCCCTGAAGCTCTCGAGAGGTCCTGCCGTCGACCTGCCCAAGGTGATCGGCACCAGATGGTCCACCGACAGCCTCAATGTCTGGTCGCTCCCCACCGAGAAGTCCAACCTGCTCGGCGAGATCCCGGCCAGCAGCAGGCTCCGGATAACCGGTCGTCACCTCGTCGGCTTCACCGAGGTCATCCGTGACGACAAGTCCCGCTGGGTGCACACCGAGTACGTGAGCGCGAAGAAGCCGGCCACGCCTGCTTCGATGGGCCTGAACTTCACCCCGTGCCCGGAGAGTGCCAGCGTGATGACCGGCCTGGTCCCGAACATGATCCGGGCCTGGGAAGCGGTCTGTCACAACTTCCCGCAGATCACGACGTACGGCGGTCTCGGCCCCCGCCCGGAGCACGACACCGGCCACGCGGTCGACGCGATGACCAACGACCCGACTGTCGGCTACGCCATCGCGGCGTTCCTGCAGGCGCATGCTGCCGAGCTGGACATCTTCGACATCATCTACCGCCAGCACATCTGGACGCCGGTGCGCGCGAGCGAGGGCTGGCGACTGATGCCGGACCGCGGTTCGGCAACGGCGAACCACTTCGACCACGTGCACTTCGGCGTCAACTGACGCATCAGCCGACGCATCAACTGGACTGGCTAGATGCCGAGGTCTGCCTGCCTCAGCTGGGCGATCTTCTCGGTCGGTCCGGTGAACGAGAGATCGTCGACCTGTTTGCGACCGAACAGGAACAGCACGATCTCGCTCGGCGTGCCTGACACGACCACAGGGTCGGCTCCCTTGCGGAGCACCGCGGTCCGGTCGTCACCACCTGCCGAGCCAGGCCAGCAGATCTGAAGCGGTACGCCGGCCGAGCGGGCCATCCCCTTGCCGGTCACCGAGATCGTCTTCCACAGCGTCTTCTGCTCGCGCTCGGAGAGCTCTCGCGGAGTCCAGTCCGGCTGGGCCCGGCGGATGTCCTCGAGGTGGACGAAGTACTCGACCGTGTTGATCATCCGGTCGACCACGCCCAGGGAGAGCGGCGACAGCCGGGGCGGGCCCTGCCGCACCTTCTCGACCAGCACGGGAAAGCTCTGCCCGGCCATCCGTCGGCTCGCACGCGCCGTCAGGCCCTCGAGCTGGGGCACGATGATGCCGGGCGCTCCCAGCGGGTCGCGCTCGCGCACGAGCAGGTGCACGATCAGGTCCTTGACGTTCCACTCACCGCACAAGGTCGGCGCCTCGGGGCCGGCTGCGAGCGCGGCGTCACACAGGTTCGTCCGCTCGGTCCGCGACATGGAGTCCATCCGCCGAGGATAGAAGGCAATCCACTAGGTGAAACATCGCGGCTCGCCCTAGGGTTGCCTTCGTTGTGAGTGCGGATTCCCTGACCTCGGGCGAGAGGTCGACCTTGACGGACGGGTTCCGCGTACTCGGAGTCGCCATCCGGCGCGAGCCGTGGGTGTTCACCCTCTCCACCCTGGGCAGCGTGCTCTTCGGAGCACTGACGGTCGCGGACGCCTGGGTGCTCGGCTGGTCGACCGACCACGTCGTGCTGCCGGCGTTCAAGGACGGAGCCCGGCACCAACAAGGACTGACCGGCGGCCTGGTCGTGATCCTGGCGCTCTTCTTGGGCGTTGCGCTGTTGCGTGCGGTCGGGATCGTGGCGAGACGACTCGGCGCGGGCGTGATGCAGTACCGGATGCAGGCGGCGTACCGCCGCGAGGTGACCCGGAAGTACCTCGAGCTCCCGATGTCCTGGCACCAGCAGCACCCGACGGGCCAGCTGCTGTCCAACGCGAACTCCGACGTCGAAGCCGCGTGGTCTCCGATCGCACCCCTCCCGATGGCGGTCGGCACGGTCGCGATGATGGTGATCGCCGTCGTGGAGATGGTCTTCACCGACCTGACCATGGCCGGTGTCGGGTTGCTGGTCTTCCCACTGGTGATCCTGGTGAACATCACCTACCAGCGGCTCTCGTCGCCGATCTTCACCCGCATCCAGGCACTGCGCGCCGAGCTCAGCGAAGTCGCCCACGAGTCGTTCGACGGCGCGATGGTCGTCAAGACCCTCGGTCGGGAGACCGAGGAGACCGAGCGGTTCGCCGAGAAGGCCTACCAGCTGCGCGACCTCGGCATCCGCGCCGGCCGGATCCGGGCTGCCTTCGACCCGATGCTCGAGGCGCTGCCCAGCTTCGGCGTACTCGCGGTCCTCGGTGTCGGTGTGCTGCAGGTGCAGCACGGCAACGCCGACGCGGGTGACGTGGTGACCATTGCCTACCTGCTCACGATCGTGTCGTTCCCGATCCGTTCCATTGGCTGGCTGCTTGGCGAGTTCCCTCGCTCGGTCGTCGGCTTCCGCCGGGTGCACACCGTGCTCGACACCCCGGTCACCACGTCGTACGGCGATGCGCAGCTTGCCTCGACCGACACGGGCGCGCTGCTCGAGGTCGACGCGCTGGGCTATTCCTACGTCGCCGGTCAGACACTCCTCGACGGGCTGAGCTTCGACGTCCCGCCCGGCCGGACCGTCGCGATCGTGGGCGAGACGGCGTCGGGCAAGAGCACGCTGACCTCGCTGCTGACCAGGCTGGTCGACCCGCAGGCCGGCGCGATCCGGGTGGACGGCGTCGACCTGCGCGACTTGGCCCCGGGCCAGCTCGCCGGTCAGGTGGCGCTGGTCCCGCAGACCGCGTTCCTCTTCGACGACACGATCAGGGACAACGTCACGCTGAGCGAGGACATCGCCGACGCGGACGTCTGGGAGGCGCTCCGCACCGCGCAGGCGGACGGGTTCGTGGCGGCCCTGCCGCACGGGCTGGACACGAAGCTGGGGGAGCGGGGCACCTCGCTGTCGGGCGGCCAGCGGCAGCGGCTCTCGCTCGCACGTGCGCTGGTGCGGCGGCCCCGGCTGTTGATTCTCGACGACGCCACCTCGGCCGTCGACCCCGAAGTCGAGGCCCGGATCCTGGCCGCGATGCGCGCAGCCACTCAGGGCGAAGGCTCGACGCTGGTCCTGATTGCCTACCGCAAGGCGACGATCGCGCTCGCCGACGACGTGCTGTTCCTCGAGGACGGCCGGATCGCCGACCACGGCACCCACGACGAGCTGCTGGCTGGCAACCCTGCCTACGCCCGGTTGGTCAACGCCTACGAGGTCGTCCAATGAGCGTGGTTGAGTCCGGCGAGGACATCAGCGCCTGGGAGACGATCAGGAGCGGACTGCGCTACTCGCCCGAGCTGCGTGAAGGCTTCTGGGGAACGCTGCTGCTGGCGTTGCTCGGGACGGCCGGCCGGGTCGTCGTACCGATCGCGGTCCAGCAGACCCTCGACAACGGCGTCAACGCACCTGGCGGGGTCGACACCGGCTTCGTCACCTGGATGGCGATCATTGCCGCGATCGCGATCATGGTGACCGCCTTCTCGTCGTACCTGATGACCCGGCGCCTGTTCACCGCTGCCGAGCGCGGCCTTGCCACGTTGCGGATCAGGGCGTTCCGGCACGTTCACGACCTGCCGCTGCTCACCCAGAACACCGAGCGCCGCGGCGCCCTGGTCTCGCGCGTGACCAGCGATGTCGACCAGGTCAGCCAGTTCCTCGTCTTCGGCGGCGTCCTGGGCATCGTCAGCGTCGGGCAGGTGCTCGTCGCGACCGCGATCATGCTCGTCTACAGCTGGCAGCTCACGATCGTGGTGTGGATCTGCTTTGCGCCGCTTTTCCTGTCGCTGCGGTTCTTCCAGAAGCGCCTCTCCGATGCGTACGCTGTGGTCCGCCGGATGGTCGGCCAGATGCTCGCGGTCATCTCCGAGCCGGTGGTCGGGGCCGTCGTCGTCCGCACCCACGCGATCGAGGCGCGCACCCAGCGGCGCATCGACGACTCGATCGCGGAGTACCAGGCGGCCAGCACGAAGGCCCAGGGACTGACCGCATTCTCGTTCTCCCTCGGCGGCGTCTCGGCCGGGCTGGCCAATGCGCTGGTACTGATCGTCGGCATCTGGCTCGGGCTCGACGGCAACATCACTTCCGGAAAGGTGCTGGCTTTCGCCTTCCTGGTAACGCTTTTCGTGGGTCCGGTGCAGATGGGCACGCAGGTGCTCACCGATGCCCAGAACGCGATCGCCGGTTGGCGCCGGACCATCGGCATCCTTGACACCCCTGCCGATCTCGACGACCCGGGGCCGGCTGGGGTCGCGCTCAAGCACGGGGCCGTGGACGTGGACTTCGCCGGCGTCGACTTCGCCTACCCGACCGGGCCGCTGGTCCTCTCCGGAGTTACCGAGCACCTCCCGGCGGGCTCCCGCATTGCGGTGGTCGGCGAGACCGGCTCGGGCAAGACGACCTTCGCAAAGCTGCTCACCCGGCTGATCGATCCGAGTGTCGGTCAGGTGCTGCTCGACGGCCACGACCTGCGGACGATCTCGTTCTCCTCGCTACGACAACGGGTCGTGCTGGTGCCGCAGGAGGGCTTCCTGTTCGACTCGACGTTGCTCGCCAACGCGTTGTACGGCGACCTGAACGCGACCCGCGACCAGGTGGTGGCAGCGGTTGCCGAGCTCGGCCTGTCGGACTGGCTCGAGGGCCTGCCCGACGGCCTCGACACCCGGGTGGGACAGCGGGGCGAGTCGATGTCGGCGGGTGAACGCCAGCTGGTCGCGCTGATCCGGGCACACCTCGCCGACCCCGACCTGCTGGTGCTCGACGAGGCCACCAGTGCGGTCGACCCGAACCTCGAGATGCGGATCGGCCGGGCGATGGAGCGACTGATGTCGGGCCGCACGTCGGTCACCATCGCGCACCGGCTCTCGACCGCCGAGCAGGCCGATGAGGTGATCGTCTTCGACAGGGGGCGCGTGGTGCAGCGAGGCCACCACCTGGCGCTCGTCGAGCAGGGCGGTGTCTACGGCCGGTTGCACGCGTCGTGGGCCGCCCAGCAATCACGTTGATGCGTTCAGCGATACTTGCCAGATGAACTCCCTCGACCCGCAGATCGCGGCCCGCCTCAAGCGGAGCGCCGACGGGCTGGTCCCCGCGATCGTCCAGCAGCACGACACCGGCGAGGTGCTGATGCTCGGCTGGATGGACGACGAGGCGCTGCACCAGAGCCTGACGACCGGCCGTGGCACGTTCTGGAGCCGTTCGCGCCAGGCCTACTGGGTCAAGGGCGAGACCTCGGGCAACACCCAGCACGTCATCGAGATCCGCCTCGACTGTGACGGCGACACGGTGCTGATGAAGGTCGACCAAGTCGGTCCTGCGTGTCACACGGGCACGCGCACCTGCTTCGACGAGGACCTCCTGACGGGTTCCGATGGCTGAGCCGGATCAACGCGCTCGGCGTACGTTCGGCCCCGTCGTGCTCCTCGGGCTGGCCGGGGGAGCACTCGCCGCGGTGGCGTCAGCCAAGCCCTGGGTCAACGTCACCAAGGGCTACGCCGACTACACGATCGCGCCGCTCGACAACAGTGTCCGGACGATGCCGCTGGCCACCGCCCTCAGCTTCGTGATGCTCGCAACGTGGGGCGTGCTGCTCGTGACCCGGGGACGAGTCCGTCAGGTCCTTGCGGTCGTCGCCCTTCTTGCCGACCTCGGTCTCGCGGCCAGCATCGTCGCAGGCCACCGGACACTGCCGGGCCAGCTCCGTGAGTCGATCACCGGTGGCATCGGGAAGGCACCCGGTGTCGGCTTCGGCGGCTGGTTCTGGGCCTCTGCGGTCGGCTGCCTGGTCTCCCTCCTGGCCACCTTCCTCGCGGTGCGGTACGCGCGCGAGTGGCCGGCCATGGGGAGCAGGTACGACGCCCCCGGGAGCGAGTCGGCGCCCGTCGTGCCCGAGACCGACCGGGACCTCTGGATCGCACTCGACGAGGGCGACGATCCGACCGTGCAACGCGACTCGTAGGGTGCGCCCTAGACTGCTCTTGCCCCACAGACTCTGAACGAGGAGCCGCCCCATGTCGGACAACCACGGCAACACCCCTGCTGCCTGGACGGCTGTGACCATTGGTCTGCTGAGTTTCGTCATCGGCGGGATCGGCCTGATGGCCTACAGCATGCCGATCTTCTGGATCGGCGTCGCGCTGACCCCGGTTGCCCTGGTCGTCCTCGTGGTGATGAACAAGATGGGCTACGGCACCGGCCACTAGCCGGTTGGACCGACGCCGCCGATGACCCTCGAGGCGACCCCGACCAGTGTTGCCTCTCGACGGCAGCGCGTGGTCGGACCGTTGCTCACCGGCGGTGCGGTGCTGGCGACCACGGTCGCCCTGCACTTTCGCGATCCCCACCAGCACGGCAGCTGGGGGCTGTGTCCGCTCTATGCGTTGACCGGCATCTACTGCCCGGGCTGTGGTGCGCTGCGCGCGACCAACGACCTCTCCAACGGGCACCTCTGGCAGGCGGCGTCGAGCAACCTGCTCTTCGTCGCCCTGATCCCGCTGATCGTGTTCGTGTACGTGCGGTGGGTTGCCGATGCCTGGAACGACGTACGCCGTCCGCGCAACGTTGCTCTCCAGCGCAACCTCGGCATCGGCCTGCTCGGCCTGATGGCGGTCTTCACGATCGCCCGCAACCTGCCGTTCGGGACCTGGCTGGCTCCCTGAGCCGGGCTTCGGTCAGGCCTTGATGCTGCCGTGCAGGTGCAGCACACCGGTGGCGACCAGGACGACGAAGAGCACTCCGAGCACGATGCTGATCGCGCCGAGCAGCCGACCGATGCTGGCAACGCGCCGCCCCGGAACGGTCCCGGACGACCCGTCGATCTCGTTGAGGGCCATCTGACCGGTGATCACCGCGACGATCCCGAGCACGAACAGGCCGGCGAAGCAGAGTGAGCCGACGAGGCCGAGAATGCCGGTCACCAGCGAGACCACGGCCAGCTGGGGAATGCCGGGCGGCTGCGGTTGCGGAGTGGCTGCGTCCCAGTTCGACACGGTCATCGGGGCCTTCCAAGGGTTGAACGTCTGCTGAGAAGGTAGCCGATCCGGTCTCCGTGGCGGACCTGGGCGGTAAATCGGTTCACCCGCGTGAGAACCTTGGCGAGAACCCAGCCGCTGCCCCAGTGAGGTCCCGCATGTCCGTGCTCGACGACATCGTCGCCGGTGTGCTCGAGGACCTCGAGGTACGCCGAGCCGAAGTCTCGGAAGCAGACCTCAAGGCCGCGATCGCCGAAGGCCCGCTGCCACGCGATCCGATGCCGGCCTTCCGTGCTCCCGGCCTCAGCGTGATCGCCGAGGTGAAGCGGAAGTCGCCGAGCAAGGGCGACCTTGCCGAGATCTCCGATCCCGCTGCGCTCGCCAGGGAGTACGCCGCCGGGGGAGCGACCGCGATCTCGGTGTTGACCGAGCAGCGCCGGTTCGACGGCTCGCTGAACGACCTCCGCGTCGTCCGGGCGGCCGTCTCGACGCCCTTGCTGCGCAAGGACTTCATGGTCACCGGCTACCAGATGCTCGAGGCACGCGCCGCCGGCGCCGACCTGGTGCTGCTGATCGTCGCGGCGCTCGACGATGCACTCCTGAAGACCCTCCACGACGAGGCCCGTGCCCTCGGCCTGACCGTCCTGGTGGAAGTCCATGACGAGGACGAGATCGCCAGGGCGCTGGCGGTCGGCGCGACACTGATCGGCGTGAACGCCCGCAATCTCAAAACTCTCGAAGTCGACCCGAGCACGTTCGGCCGGCTGGTGAAGCTGCTGCCTGACAGCGTTGTCAAGGTCGCCGAGTCCGGCGTCTCGGGTGTCGAGGACGCCGCCCGTTACGCCGCCGAGGGCGCCGACGTCGTACTCGTCGGTGAGGCGTTGGTCAAGGACGGCGACCCGGCAGCCGCGGTCGCAGCCATGCGGAAGGTGGGCTCCTGATGAGCAACAGTGCAGACAATGGGCCCGACGAGCTCGGCCGTTTCGGCCAGTTCGGCGGCCGCTACATGCCCGAGGCGCTGATCACCGCGCTGGACGAGCTCACCGAGGCCTGGCAGGGCGCGATGGCCGACGACGCCTTCGTCGCCGAGTTCAACCGGCTGCTCGTCGAGTACGCCGGTGTGCCCAGCCTGCTCTACGACGCCACCAAGCTCAGTGAGCAGTACGGCGCGCGCATCCTGCTCAAGCGCGAGGACCTCAACCACACCGGCGCACACAAGATCCGCAACGTGCTCGGCCAGGCGTTGCTGACCAAGCGGATGGGCAAGACCCGGCTGATCGCCGAGACCGGCGCCGGCCAGCACGGCGTGGCGACGGCAACCGCGGCGGCGTACCTCGGTCTGGACTGCACGGTCTACATGGGTGAGGTGGACACCGAGCGCCAGGCCCTCAACGTCGCCCGGATGCAGCTGCTCGGTGCCGAGGTCATCCCGGTGCTCTCCGGCTCGCGCACGCTCAAGGACGCGATCAACGAGGCGATCCGTGACTGGGTCGCCAGCGTGGACCACACGGCGTACTGCTTCGGCACGGCCGCGGGACCGCACCCGTTCCCGGCGATGGTTCGCGACTTCTGCCGCGGCATCGGTGACGAGGCCCGTGCGCAGTGCCTGTCCCTGACCGGTGCGCTGCCGGACGTCGTCACGGCGTGTGTCGGCGGCGGGTCCAACGCGATCGGCCTGTTCACCGCGTTCCTCGATGACCCGGACGTCCGGATCGTCGGCTTCGAGGCCGGTGGCGACGGGGTCGACACGGCTCGGCATGCGGCGACGATCTGGGCCGGAGACGTCGGCGTGCTCCACGGTGCCCGCACCTACGTGCTCCAGGACGAGGACGGCCAGACCATCGAGTCGCACTCGATCTCGGCGGGGCTCGACTACCCGGGCGTCGGCCCGCAGCACGCCCATCTCGCCGCCACTGGCCGTGCCGAGTACCACCCGGTCACCGACGCCGAGGCGATGGAAGCGATGGCCCTGCTGGCCCGCACCGAGGGGATCATCCCGGCGATCGAGTCGGCGCACGCCCTCGCGGGTTCGCTGCGGCTCGCGAAGGAGCTGCCGGGCAAGACGATCCTGGTCAACCTCTCCGGCCGCGGTGACAAGGACATGGGCACGGCGATCGAGTGGTTCGGGCTGGGCAAGGCCACGGCGGCCGAGCCTGTCGGGAACCCGGACCGGAGCGACGCATGAGCACCGCACGGGCCTTCGAGAAGACGAGGGCCGAGGGTCGAGCCGCGCTGGTGGGCTATCTGCCGGCCGGCTTCCCCGACGTCCCGGGTGCCATCGATGCCTTGAAGGCCATGGTCGATGCGGGCTGCGACATCATCGAGGTCGGGCTGCCCTACAGCGACCCGGTGATGGACGGTCCGACGATCCAGGCGGCCGCGCTTCAGGCGCTCCAGGGTGGCGTCCGCACCACCGACGTGCTCCGCACGGTCGAGGCGGTGGCGGCCACCGGCGTACCCACCGTGGTGATGACCTACTGGAACCCCATCGACCGTTACGGCGTCGAGCGGTTCGCGACCGATCTCGCCAACGCCGGGGGAGCGGGCCTGATCACCCCCGACCTGATCCCCGACGAGGGCGCCGACTGGATCGCCGCGGCCGATGCCCACGATCTCGACAAGATCTTCCTGGTCGCACCGAGCTCGACCGATGTGCGGATCGCGATGACCACGGCGGCGTGCCGGGGTTTCGTCTACGCCACGGCCGTGATGGGCGTGACCGGTGCGCGCACCACCACGTCCCAGCTCGCCGGGCCCCTCGTTGCGCGGACCCGCGCAGCCACGGACCTGCCGGTCGGAGTCGGCCTCGGTGTCTCCAACGGTGAGCAGGCCGCCGAGGTCGCGGCGTACGCCGACGCTGTGATCGTCGGCTCCGCGTTCGTGCGGGCTCTCCTCGACGCGGGCACGGATCGGGCCGCCGGGCTCAAGGCACTCGGTGAGCTCACCCGCGACCTGGCTGAAGGCGTACGTCGTGCCTAAGGCCCTCGTTGGGCTGTTGGCCGTCGCCGGGCTGCTGCTCAGCGCCTGCGGCAGCAGTGGCCTCGCGACGATCGACAACCAGACCGACAACCATGGCTACCACGGCATCTACCTGCCGAAGCCGTACGTCGTTCCGAACATCCAGCTCACCGACACCGAGAACGCTTCCTACTCGATCGCGCAGGCCACCAAGCCGCTGGACCTGGTGTTCTTCGGCTACACCAAGTGTCCCGACGTCTGCCAGATCGTGATGAGCACGATTGCCTCGGCCGTGAGCCGGCTCGGCGCCAGCCAGCAGAAGGACGTCCAGGTGGTCTTCGTGACCACGGATCCGGGCCGTGACACGGTTCCGGTCCTGCAGACCTACCTTGCCCACTTCAACCCGGACTTCATCGGACTCACCGGCTCGATCTCCACGATCGACAGCCTCGGCAAGCCGCTCGGCATCTTCATCAAGAAGGGCCAGAAGGTGCCGGGGGGTGGCTACGACGTGACCCACACGACCAACGTGATCGCGGTCCACGCCGGGGCAGCGCCGCTCGTGTGGGACCAGAACGCCTCACCGGCCCAGATGTCAGCGGACATCGTCAAACTTCTCAAGGAGTTCGCGTGACCGCGTCGCTGTTCGTCTCCCAGTTCATTCCCAGTCCGAGCCGGGGTGTCTGGCACATCGGCGACATCCCGATCCGGGCCTACGCGCTGTGCATCATCGCGGGCGTCATCGTCGCGGTCTGGTTCGGCGAGCGCCGCTGGGCCGCCCGTGGCGGCAGGCACGGCCAGGTCGGAGACGTCGCGATCTGGGCGGTGCCGTTCGGTCTTGTCGGAGCGCGGGCCTACCACGTGGCCACCGACCACGACCTCTACTTCGGCGCGGGCAAGCACCCGATCCGGGCCCTCGAGGTCTGGAACGGGGGGCTCGGTATCTGGGGTGCGGTCGCCGCCGGCATGTTCGGCGCCTGGCTGGCCTGCCGGCACTACGGCATCCGGCTCCGGCCACTGGCCGACGCCCTGGCACCCGGCCTGTTGCTCGCTCAGGCGATCGGGCGATGGGGAAACTACTTCAACCAGGAGCTGTTCGGGAGGCCGTTGCACACGTGGTGGGCGCTCAAGATCGACCCTGCACACCGCGCGGACCTGCCGCTGAAATATCAGAGCGTTGCGACTTTCCACCCCACGTTCCTCTACGAGTGCATCTGGAACCTCGGCGCCTTCGGGCTGCTGATCTGGGCGGACCGGAAGTTCAAGCTCGGCTTCGGCCGGTGTTTCGCGTTGTACGTGATGTTCTACTGCGCCGGTCGGAGCTGGATCGAGAACCTGAGGATCGACCCGGTCGAGGGCAGTGACGTGTTCGGGCTGCGCCTGAACGTGTGGACCTCGATCATCTTCTTCGTCCTCGCCTCCCTCTACTTCGTGGTGGTTGGTCGCCGGCACAAGGGTCGCGAGGAGTCCGTCTACCGCGAGGGCCGGGCGCCGGAGCCCGAAGCCGAGGATTCCCTCGCGACCTGATGCCAGGGTGCGCCTGACCAGCCGTCTCAGATAGTGAGTTGTTCGTCTCGCAAAATGGAGGAGCGTCGCTCCGTTCGGCTGTTGTAGGCTGATCTTTCCGCATGGGCCAATGTCGTCCCAGCACACGCATGCACAAACGGGCATGCCCACACCGCCGCACCAGGCGAGGCCATCGGACCGGTTTCAGGACCAGTTGCACGACCGGCTGCCTCGCACCGTGCGCCAACCGACGACGGGAGAGTGCACCATGCAGGCATTCCCGCCGCCCCAGGGTCTCTACGACGGAGAGCACGAGCACGACGCGTGCGGCGTCGCATTCGTAGCCACCCTGACTGGCGTTCCGAGTCACGACATCGTCACCAAGGCGCTCACCGCGCTGCGGAACCTCGAGCACCGCGGAGCCGCTGGTGCCGAGCCCAACTCCGGAGACGGCGCAGGCATCCTGCTCCAGGTCCCGGACAAGTTCTTCCGAGCCGTGGTCGATTTCGAGCTGCCCACGGTGCACTCGTACGCCGTCGGCACGGCGTTCATCCCCGGCGATGACGAGCAGGTCGCGAAGACCCGTCAGCGCATCGAGGAGATCGCCGGCGAAGAGGGCCTGACTGTCCTCGGCTGGCGCGAGGTGCCGACGGACCCCTCCGAGCTGGGCCGGACCGCGCTCGCGTGCATGCCGTCGTTCGTGCAGCTCTTCGTGTCCTCCAAGGGCAGCCGGGTGCTCGGCATGGGCCTGGAGCGACTCGCCTACTGCCTGCGCAAGCGTGCAGAGCACGAGACCGACGTGTACTTCCCGTCGCTCTCGAGCCGCACGATCGCCTACAAGGGCATGCTCACCACCGACCAGCTCGACCACGTCTTCCCCGACCTGGTCGACGAGCGCGTCGAGTCGGTGATGAGCGTCGTGCACTCACGCTTCTCGACGAACACGTTCCCGAGCTGGCCGCTGAGCCACCCGTTCCGGTTCATCGCGCACAACGGCGAGATCAACACCGTGATGGGCAACCGCAACTGGATGCGGGCCCGTGAGGCGTTGCTCGACTCCGACGTGATCCCCGGCGACCTCGAACGACTCTTCCCGATCTGCACGCCCGGAGCCTCCGACTCCGCGTCCTTCGACGAGGTCCTCGAGCTGCTCCACATGGGTGGTCGCAGCCTGCCGCACGCCGTCTTGATGATGATCCCGGAGGCGTGGGAGAACCACACCGAGATGGACGACAAGCGGCGTGCGTTCTACGAGTTCCACTCCGCCTTGATGGAACCGTGGGACGGTCCGGCGTGTGTGGTCTTCACCGACGGCACCCAGGTCGGCGCGGTCCTCGACCGCAACGGTCTGCGCCCGAGCCGCTACTGGGTCACCGACGACGGTCTGGTCGTGCTGGCGTCCGAGGTCGGCGTGCTCGACATCGACCCCGCCACGGTGGTCCGCAAGGGTCGCCTGCAGCCGGGCCGGATGTTCCTCGTCGACACCGAGGAGCACCGGATCATCGAGGACGAAGAGGTCAAGAGCGAGCTCGCCCTCGAAGCGCCGTACGACGAATGGCTGCACGCCGGCCTGATCGCGCTCGGTGACGTCGCCGACCGTGAGCACATCATCCACAGCCATGCCTCGGTCACGCGGCGCCAGCAGATCTTCGGTTATGCCGAGGAGGAGCTGCGCGTGCTGTTGACCCCGATGGCCAACAACGGCACCGAACCCATCGGCTCGATGGGCACGGACACCCCGATTGCGGTGCTCTCCGACCGGCCGCGGCTGCTGTTCGACTACTTCGCGCAGCTGTTCGCCCAGGTGACGAACCCGCCGCTCGACGCGATCCGCGAAGAGCTGGTCACGTCGCTGAACGGCACCATCGGCCCTGAGGCAAACCTGCTCGACCCGACGCCCGCGTCGTGCCGCCAGGTGGTGCTGCCGTTCCCGGTGATCACCAATGACGAGCTCGCAAAGATCCGGCACATCAACCGTGACGGTGACATGCCCGGCTTCATCACCCACGTCTCGCGTGGCCTGTACGACGTCAACGGCGGCGGCGCGGCCCTGGCCAGGCGGCTCGACCAGATCTGCCAGGAGGTCAGCGACGCGATTGCTGACGGCGCGCGCATCATCGTGCTCTCCGACCGGCACTCCAAGGCCGACCTCGCCCCGATCCCGTCGCTGCTGATGACGGCTGCCGTGCACCATCACCTGGTGCGTGAGAAGACCCGCACCCAGGTCGGCATGCTGGTCGAGGCCGGTGACGTCCGCGAGGTGCACCACGTCGCCACCCTGATCGGCTACGGCGCCGCAGCGGTCAACCCCTACCTCGCGATGGAGAGCGTCGAGGACCTCGCCCGTGACGGGTTCTACGTCAAGGTCGAGCCCGATGTCGCCGTCAAGAACCTGGTGAAGTCGCTCGGCAAGGGCGTCCTGAAGGTGATGTCGAAGATGGGCGTCTCCACGGTTGCGTCGTACACCGGAGCGCAGATCTTCGAGGTGCTCGGCCTGTCCCAGGAGGTCGTCGACAAGTACTTCACCGGCACCACCACCAAGCTCGGTGGCATCAGCCTCGACACGATCGCCGAAGAGGTCTCGCGCCGGCACCGGACGGCGTACCCCGTCGACGGCATCGCGCCCGCCCACCGTGAGCTCGAGGTCGGCGGCGAGTACCAGTGGCGTCGCGAGGGCGAGGCCCACCTCTTCGACCCCGAGACCGTCTTCCGTCTGCAGCACGCCACGCGTGCGGGACGGTACGACGTCTTCAAGCAGTACACCTCGCGGGTCAACGAGCAGTCCGAGCAGCTGATGACGCTGCGCGGAATGTTCCGTTTCAAGCAGGATGACCATCGACAACCCGTACCGTTGGCTGAGGTCGAGCCCGTTTCGGAGATCGTCAAGCGGTTCTCGACCGGTGCGATGTCCTACGGCTCCATCTCGTCTGAAGCCCACGAGACGCTTGCGATCGCGATGAACCGGCTCGGCGCGAAGTCCAACACCGGCGAGGGAGGCGAGGACGCCGATCGGCTCTACGACCCCGAGCGCCGTTCGTCGATCAAGCAGGTCGCGTCGGGTCGCTTCGGCGTCACGTCGGAGTACCTCACCAACGCCGATGACATCCAGATCAAGATGGCGCAGGGCGCCAAGCCCGGTGAGGGCGGCCAGCTGCCCGGCAACAAGGTCTACCCGTGGGTGGCGAAGACCAGGTACTCCACGCCGGGCGTCGGACTGATCTCCCCACCGCCGCACCACGACATCTACTCGATCGAGGACCTCGCCCAGCTGATCCATGACCTGAAGAACTCCAACCCGTCGGCGCGCGTGCATGTGAAGCTCGTCGCCGAAGTCGGAGTCGGCACCGTTGCCGCAGGTGTCTCCAAGGCCCATGCCGACGTCGTCCTGATCTCCGGGCACGACGGCGGCACCGGTGCTGCGCCGCTCACCTCGCTCAAGCACGCGGGCGGCCCATGGGAGCTCGGCCTTGCCGAGACCCAGCAGACGTTGCTTCTCAACGGGCTCCGCGAGCGGATCGTCGTCCAGACCGACGGTCAGCTGAAGACCGGTCGGGACGTGATCGTCGCCGCGCTGCTCGGTGCCGAGGAGTACGGCTTCGCGACCGCGCCACTGGTCGTGTCCGGCTGCATCCTGATGAGGGTCTGCCACCTCGACACCTGCCCGGTCGGCGTCGCGACCCAGAACCCCGTCCTGCGGGAGCGCTACTCCGGCAAGGCCGAGTACGTCGTGAACTTCTTCGAGTACATCGCCGAAGAGGTCCGCGAGCTGCTCGCCGAGCTCGGCTTCCGCACGCTCAACGAGGCGATCGGACACGCCGAGGTGCTCGACAAGACCGAAGCCGTGGACCACTGGAAGGCCCAGGGGCTCGACATCACCCCGATCTTCCACGTGCCCGAGCTGCCCGAGGGGGCCGCCCGGCACAACACCACGACTCAGGACCACGGCCTCGACAAGGCCCTGGACAACGAGCTCGTGGCGCTGTGCGCCGATGCCCTCGAGAAGGGTGAGCCGGTCCGGGCGCAGGTCAAGATCCGCAACGTGAACCGCACGGTCGGCACGATCCTTGGCCACGAGGTCACCAAGCGCTACCGCGGCGAGGGCCTGCCCGACGGCACCATCGACCTCACCTTCACCGGCTCGGCGGGCCAGTCGTTCGGTGCGTTCGTGCCGCGCGGCATCACGCTGCGGCTCGAGGGCGACGCCAACGACTACGTCGGCAAGGGACTGTCGGGCGGCCGGATCGTCGTACGCCCTGACCGCGCGGCGACGTTCGACGCGTCCGAGCAGATCATTGCCGGCAACGTGATCGCGTACGGCGCGACGCAGGGCGAGATCTTCCTGCGTGGCAAGGTCGGTGAGCGCTTCTGCGTCCGCAACTCCGGCGTGACCGCTGTCGTGGAAGGTGTCGGCGACCACGGGTGTGAGTACATGACCGGCGGTGTCGTCGTCGTGCTCGGTGAGACCGGACGCAACTTTGCGGCCGGCATGAGCGGCGGTGTGGCCTACGTCCTCGACCTCGACGAGGGCCGGGTCAACAAGGAACTGGTCGACCTTGCGCCGGTTCCCGCTGAAGGGTCCGAGACCCTCAGGACGCTGGTCCAGCGCCACTTCGAGGAGACCGAGTCCACGGTCGCTGCCGAGCTGCTCAAGGACTGGTCGGCCGCGGTGGCCCGGTTCACCGAGGTGATGCCCGGCGACTTCCGCAAGGTGATGGAGGCCAAGGCGAAGGCCGAGGCCGACGGGCTCGACGAGAGCGACACCGCCACCGCGATGATGGAGGCCCTTCATGGCTGACCCCAGAGGATTCCTCAAGAACGGACGCGAGGTTGCCGAGCGCCGCCCGGTCGAGGAGCGGATCCACGACTGGAACGAGGTCTACCCCGGCAGCGCCGGGCGGGCCCTGCTCCCGATCATCACCGAGCAGGCCGGTCGCTGCATGGACTGCGGCATCCCGTTCTGCCACCAGGGCTGCCCGCTCGGGAACATCATCCCGGAGTGGAACGACCTGGTCTGGCGTGACGACTGGGACGGCGCGATCGAGCGCCTGCACGCGACCAACAACGTCCCGGAGTTCACCGGTCGCCTGTGCCCCGCCCCCTGCGAGACCGCCTGCGTCCTGGGCATCAACCAGGACCCGGTGACGATCAAGAACGTCGAGGTCTCGATCATCGACAAGGCCTGGGAGTCCGGCTTCGTCCGGCCCCAGCCGCCGGAGTGGCTGTCCG
>JAOPXK010000176.1 GCA_025965195.1 Marmoricola sp. | reverse complement strand
CAGCTCGGGGTCCTCCTGCAGAGCGACGATCCGCGCTGCGATCGCCGCGGCGTCGCCGCGCGGCGCCAGGAGACGGACGTCACCCACGGAGTCCCGGACGCCGGGCACGTCGAAGCCCACCGATGGGGTGCCCAGGGCCGCGGCCTCGGTGACCGTCAGGCCCCAGCCCTCCCGGTGCGAGCAGAAAACGTGGACGTGCGCGGCGGCCATCAGCTCGTGCTTGCGGGCCTCGTCCACCCGCCCGTGGAACGTCACGTTGCGGAGGCCCGCGCTCGCGGCCTGCGCGACGAGCTGCTCGCGATAGGCCGGCGCGCCGCTGCCGACGACGTCCAGTGCCGCGCCGGGCACCCGGCGCTGCACCTCCGCGAAGGCGGCGACGGCCTCCTCCACGTGCTTGGCGGGCTCGAGCCGGCCCACCACGATCACGCGCAACGGGCCGGTCTTGGGCACGAGGCCGGCGAGCGGCGTGAACGTGTTGGCCATCGGGATTACATCGACGGCGGTCGGTCGCAGGCCGAGGCCGACGAGCTCGTCCCGCGTCGAGTCCGAGATGGTGATGGCCTTGGTCCGGCGGTAGACCCGCAGGTAGAGCGGCTCGGCGAGATACCCGATTGGGGCGATGAGCTTGAATAGGCCCGGGGTCTGACGCCACCAGAACTCGCGCGCGGTCTGGAAGATGTACATCCTGCGCTTGCTCGCCGGCACGTAGAACGGCGTGAAGAACGGGATCGTGTTGACCTGGTCGACGATCAGGTCGAAGTCGTCGCCACGGGTGCGTAGCCAGCGCCACGCGCGCAGGTGCACCGACCACTGAACGCCCTGACGGACCATGCGCACGCCGTCGATCTCCGTGACGGGTTCCGCGCCAGGCCACAGGGCCGAGAACCACGTGACCTCGTGCCCCCGCTGGACCGCGCGCCGGAGGATTTCCTGCGTCAGGGACTCGGCGCCGCCTCCCTGCGGATGCCCGGGCGAGCGCCAGCTCAGCATGAGGATCCTCATGCCGAGGGAGGCTCAAGCAGGTAGACCCTGTTGGGCGACAGCCGGATGAGCAGCCGGTCGCCGGGCATGTTCTTCCAGACCGGCACCGAGCGCACGCCGCGGACCGGGAAGCGCTCGCGCGCGAGCAGGTCGAGCATCGCGGGATGCGTCAACAGCCGCAGGTGACCCTGGCGCGGGGTGCCCTGGCACAGCCGCCTGAACCCCCAACCGAGCACCACCTGCGAGGAGTTTTCGCTGAAGAACGGGCTGATGCCAAGTAGCAGCATGATGCGGTTAAGCCAATAGGCCAGGTTCGGCGTCGAACCTCGCTGGACGTCGACCGCGAGGAGCTGGCCGACGCGTGCGACGGGCCGCGCATAGGTCGCGACCTGCTCATAGAACACCGAGTGAACGCTGCTCACCGGACAGGACCCTGGTCCGCCGCCGCAGCGGACCACGCCTCGGCGTTGAAGTCATGGATGTCGCGCAGGACGTCCTCGATGCCGAACGTCAGCTGCCAGTCCGGGTAGTCGGCCCGGAAGGAGTCGAGGTCTGAGACGTACCACTGGTGATCGCCGATGCGAGCGTCGTCGCTGAGCGTGTAGTCCAGCTCGCGGCCGCTGATCTGCTGCGATAGCGTGATCGCCTCGAGCATCGAGACGTTCGAGGCACGGCCGCCGCCAAGGTTGTAGACCGCAGCAGGGCGCGGCGCGCGGTGGAAGGCGTGGAAGGCGCGGACGACGTCGTGCGCGTGGATGTTGTCGCGGACCTGCTTGCCGCCATAGCCGAAGATCGTGTAGGGCCGCCCGGTCATGGTACACCGCATCAGGTAGGCCAGGAAGCCGTGCAGCTGGGCGCCGGCGTGCTGAGGTCCCGTCAGGCAGCCGCCGCGGAAGCAGACCGTCGGCATGCCGAAGTACCGGCCGTACTCCTGCACCAGCACGTCGGCGGCCACCTTGGAGGCGCCGAAGACCGAGTGCGTCGACTGGTCGATGCTCATCGACGTGGGGATGCCGCCGAAGAACTCGTGGTCCTCGGGCAGATCCCAGCGCGTCTCGAGCTCCTCCAGCGGCAGCAGGTTGGGTCGGTCGCCGTAGACCTTGTTGGTGGAGCAGAACACGAACGTCGCCGACGGGCAGGACTGACGTGCGGCGTCGAGCAGGTTCAGCGTGCCGACGGCGTTGACGCTGAAGTCGGTGTGCGGCTCGCGCGCCGCCCAATCGTGCGAGGGCTGCGCCGCGCAGTGCACGACCAGCTCGATCTGCGAGCCGTGCTCGGCGAACAGCCGCCGGACGCCGTCGCGGTCGCGGATGTCGAGATCGACCGCCCGGAACGCGGCGCCGAGATCCGCCGCCAGGCGCTCCGACGTCGGGCGAGTGGAGGCCTCGTCGCCGAAGAAGTACGCGCGCAGGTCGTTGTCCATGCCGACGACGTCGAAGCCCTGCTCAGCGAAATAACGCGCGGACTCGCTTCCGATCAGCCCGCCCGAACCCGTCACGATCGCGATCGCCATGGCGCCGAACGCTAGCGGCTCGCGCAGCCCGGACGCGTGCCGGGGCC
>JAOPXK010000006.1 GCA_025965195.1 Marmoricola sp. | reverse complement strand
ACCCGGACCGACTACGCACCGAACAGCGCGATGCTCGGCCTGGCGACCGCACTGGACCGTCGCTGGCACCAGGTCGCCGCCGGTGTGGTCGAGGGGACCGTCAACCTCTCGCAGGCACGGGTGATCGTGCGAGCGCTCGACGACCTGCCGGAGAAGGACGTGCCGGCCGACATCCTCACCCAGGCCGAAGCCCACCTTGTCGCGGAGGCCGCGCACTTCGGCCCCAAGCCACTGGCGATCCTCGGTCGCCGGATCCTCGAGGTGGTCGCGCCCGAGCTCTACGAGGATCAGGAGCGCAAGAAGCTCGACGACGAAGAGGCGAGGGCCGCCCGTCGCACCAGCTTGTTCATCCGGCGTCATGGTGACGGCACGACCAAGGTCTCCCTGCGGATCCCGGACTCTGCTGCCTCCCGGTTGCTGACCTACCTCGAGTCGTTCACGTCTCCTCGTCACGGTCGAGGAGCTGACCATCCATTGAGTGAGCGGGTGCCCGGCTACCTGAAGCTTGGCCGGGCGTTCTGCACGATGCTCGAGGCGCTCGACCCGCGTCGGTTGCCGCTGCACGGCGGCGATGCGACCAGCGTGATGGTGACGATCTCGCTCGAGCAGCTCAGGAGCGGTCTGGGCGCGGCGGCCTTCGGGATGGACGGCCGGATCAGTGCCGGCGAGGCTCGTCGGCTTGCCTGCAACGCCAACCTGATCCCGGCCGTGCTCGGCAGCCGGTCCGAAGTCCTCGATCTCGGCCGCACATCTCGACTCTTCTCACCTCCGCAGCGCAAGGCGATGGCTCTTCGGGACCAGCGCTGCCGCGCCGAGGGTTGCTCTGTCCCCGCCGCCTGGTGCGAGGCCCATCACTTCAAGACGCCCTGGTCTCACGGCGGCCGGACAGATCTTGCCGACGGCAAGCTGCTCTGTCCCTGGCACCACCATCGAGCCCACGACGACCGCTACCTGCATCGCGAGCTGTCCAACGGCGACGTCAGATTCAGTCGGCGGCGGTAGGCCGATGCGTGATTCAGGTTTCGAGCGAGCTCACGTCACCGGGTACGTCGACGGCGTTCTCCTGCAGCATCGCGATGGGGATGACTTCGAGCGCGCGCTGGTTCGTGGAGGCGAGTACGACGGGAGCGGCGGCGCCGTCTTCGTACGCCTGCTGCCAGCGGACTGCCACGACGCACCAGCGGTCGCCGGGGGTGAGGCCGGGGAAGCCCCACTCGGGGCGCGGCGTCGAGAGATCGTTGCCGACGCGCTGCTGGTGGGCAAGGAACTCGGTCGTCATCACCGCGCAGACGGCGTGCAGGCCGGCGTCCTCGGGACCACAGGAGCAGTTGCCGTCGCGGTAGAAGCCGGTCACCGGATCGAGGCCGCAGGGCTCGAGCTCGCCGCCGAGCACGTTGAGTTCGCTCACGCAGCTCAGCCTAGGTCGAAGAGGTAGCGACTGGTCGGTACGAGCTCGAGGTTCTCGTGCGCGCCGAAGGTTCCGGTGCTGGCCAGCATCGCGGTGAGGCGGCGGGTGAGCTCGTCGTTGTCGCCGTTGCTGCCGTAGAACGCGTGGATGTCAGTGATCGCCGCAGTCGGGAACAGCTCTTCGACGATGCCGTCGATGTGCGGGGTGTCGGAGGCGAGGGGAGCGACCACGACGTTCTGGATGTAGCCGGACGTCGCCTGGGTCTCGATGGCGACCGGCGTGTGGTGCACCAGCCAGCGGTCCAGCCAGTGCTCGCGGTCCATGCCCTCGGGCTGTCGAAGGAAGGCGAAGTTGGACAACGCGTCCGCGCGCTGGCCGTCCGCGAGCGCGGGCGGTTCGAGCTGTCGGCGCTCCTCGACCTGCCAGCCGGCGGAGCTGACCGCGATCTCGTCCAGCGCGGTCGCGACTCCCGCGATGTCGCCGGAGGTCCAGACACTGACGACCCCACGGATCGGCTCGTCGAACGTCGCGATCCTCAGCTTGGCCTCGGCGACGCCGGCGTCATCGAGGTTGACCTGGAGGTGCTCGAGGCCCAGCGCAGCGAGGCGGGCATGGAGTTCCGGGTCGAGGAGACTCTCGGCGAGATCTTCGCCCCAGAGGGCAAAGATGTACTTCGTGACGGCTGGCATGGGAAGCATGCTGTCAGGTGCCAAAGGTTCCGACTACTGCGTTGCCGTAATGACTCGCTTGAGGACTTCGCGCATCGCAATCAGGTCGTCGAGGGGCAGACCGAGCCTGGCCACGATCGCGGGTGGGATCTTCTCGGCTTCGGCGCGCAGGTCGTGACCCTTCCTGGTCAGCACAATCGCCAATGACCGCTCGTCATTCGGGTCACGTTCGCGTCGGATCAGGCCCATCGACTCAAGCTTCTTCAGCAACGGGGAGAGCGTCGCGGAGTCGAGCTGGAGCATGCCGCTGAGGTCCTTGACCTTGACCGGCTCGTGCTCCCAGAGCGCCAGCATCACCAGGTACTTCGGGTGGGTGAGCCCCATCGGTTCCAGCAGCGGTCGATAGATCGCGACCACGCTGCGTGAGGCCACCGCGAGCGCGAAGCAGACCTGTTCCTGAAGGGCGAGCGGGTTCTCGATGACCGATTTCGACGTACGTCCCATAGTTGTTAGTATACCAATAGTTAGGGCACTAACTATCTGAGGAGGACCGTGAGCCAGAACAGCGAACCCGCCACCACGCCCCGCCGTACGCCGAGACACCTGATCGACTTCGACAACCCGCGCCCGCAGCCGACGCGACGCGACGCTGAGTCGTTGAGCAAGGTTCAGAAGTGGGTGATGTCGGTGCTCACGGTGACGACGATCATGCACCTCTCGGCCGGCGTCATCCTGGCGGCGGCCTTCCTCGAGCACCCACGACCGGGCGCGCGCATCGGCCTGCTCGTCATCGGTGGCCTCTTCGGCGTCGGTGCCATTGCCGCAGGCAGGGGCATCCACCAGAAGCGGCTGCTCAGCCCGTGGTTGCTGCTCGGCTGGATCCCCGCCGTGATCGGCGCGTTCTTCGTCTTGTGACGATCAGTCGCAGTTGTCGCAGATCCCGCTCGGCGGCACCGCGATCTGGCACTTGGAGCACAGCGGGATCACGCGCTCCTCGTGGGCGATCTTGCGAAGGCGGGTGCGCCGGGCGGAGAGCCGCGCGGTGAGGGCGGGGTTGCCGCCACCAGCGGGGATGTTCGCGCCGAAGAACTTGTAGCAGGCCAGCCGCTCGAGGGCGGCGTGGTCATCACCGTCGGCAGGAGCCTTGCCGCGCACGGTCGTGACGGCCACGGCGTACCCGTCGCCGACGCTGCCATCGGCAGTGACGCACAGCGAGGACAACAGCGGCTCGTCGCGCGAGACGCAGTCGGCAGCGACGCGACCGAGGACGTCGCCGACCCAGTGATGCATCATCTGCTTGGTCCGGATGCCGGTGGTCTCCTGGACGCTGGCAGCGAGCTCCTTGAAGGTGATCACGGCGTGGTACTTGCCCGCGATCCCGATCAGTACGTCGCGGGCGGCAGGCGTCCAGGCAGCGCGAGCGACCTCCGGGCCGACCTCCGCCGCATCGACCCAAGCGGGAATTTCAGTGGCTTCGGTCGTCTCAGCGTCAATCGGCATACCCCAAACTTACGCCCAATTGCGGCACTGTCCTTACCGAGTAGTAATCGGCAGGACGAATCTCAGTCGCAAACGTCCCGAAAAACGGTGGTTCAGGAGCCGGCAGCCTTCTGGTCCATCGCCGTCGCGTGGGCCCGGGCGATCTCCTCGGCGGTGGCAGGGTCGCTGCCCGGGTGGACCGGGTGGTGCCTCGCGCAGGTGATGTAGGGCGTGCCCTCGACGTGGTGCAGCCCGATCCGCCAGCAGCCCTTGGCGTGGCAGTTCACCTTGCGCCAGAGCACCGTGAGGATCGCGAACTCGCCGAGGTCCGACCCGATGCCGCCCCAGAACGAACTCCAGTGACCGCCGGCATCGTCGATGCCGGTCACCATGAGGAGCCAGTGCCAGATGTCCATCGTGAGACATCTTGCTACACGAGCGGCCCCTCGATGGTCGCAACCTGCGCTTCGCTGAGCGCGATGTTGGTGGCGGCGAGGTTCTCGGCGAGGTGCGCGGTCTTGCTCGTGCCCGGGATCGGGACAATGACCGGCGAGCGCTGCAGCTGCCAGGCGATCGCGACCTGCGAGGAGGTGCAGCCGATCTCGTCGGCAACCTGCTGGAGGGCAGCTGAGCCTTGCGAGGTCTGCAGAGAGAAGTACGGCAGGAACGGGATGCCCAGCTCGGCACACCGGTCCACCAGGGCATCGTCGTCCCGCATGCCCGGACCGAACGGGTTGCTCACCGTGGCCACCTCGACGCCGGCATCCCGAGCCGTCTCGACGTGGTCGATCGTGATGGTGGAGAGGCCGATGCGCTCGATCAGGCCCTCGCCCTGCAGGGTCTGGAAGCTCTCCAGCATCGCCTCGAAGGTGAGTCCGCCCGGAATCTCCATCCAGCGCAGGTGGGCGACCGGGAGCCGGTCGATCCCGAGCAGCGCGCACTCACGCTCGGCGCCTTCGCGGAGCTCGTCCAGGGTGGTCGCAGGCACCCAGCCACCGTCCTCGGTCCGGGACCCGCCGAGCTTGCTCACGAACAGCACGTCGTCGGCGTACGGCGCCAACGCCTCGTGCACGATCCGGCTGGAGGTGTCGGGGCCGTAGTACCAGGCGGTGTCGAAGATCCGCACGCCCGCGTCGTACGCCGCCCGCACCACGCGGAGGCACTCGTCGCGGTCAGCGGGCTCGCCCATGATCTCCGGACCGGTGAGCCGCATGGTCCCGAAGCCCATCCTGGAAAGGGTCTTCCCCGCGATCTCGATGGTTCCGGCGTTCTGCACATCGAAAGAAGTAGTCATGCGAAATGACTAGCACAGGCGACCCAGAGTGAGAGAAGTGAACTCACAGCCCCAGCACAGGGTTGCGCAAGAACCCTCTCAGTAGGCACGAGCAGGCTCCTATCAACTTGAGGTTGAGGAGAGTCCATGCACCTGCGTCGCCGCCAAAGAACACGTCGCCGCCTGACCAGGCGGAACGTCGTCGCGGTCGTAGCCGTACTCGTCGTGCTGGGAGGGCTGGGCACCTGGATGCTCACCCGCCCGGCCAAGGCGGAGGCCCAGACCATCACCCAGACCGTCACCGCAGGTAGCTACCAGCAGACGGTCTCCGCCACCGGGACGGTTGCGCCGGCCAAGGAGGCCGATCTCGACTTCAGTGTCTCCGGCCGAATCACCTCGGTGAACGTGAAGGCCGGTGACAAGGTCAAGAAGGGCGACATCCTCGCCACCCTCGACACGGTCTCGCTGCAGGCCGCACTCACCTCGGCCGAGGCGCAGCTCGATGCCGCCAACACCCAGGCGGACGACGACGGCAGTGAGTCGGCTGCCCAGCAGGCCGCCGACGACGCGAGTGTTGCGTCCGGCGAAGCCAACGTCAGCCAGGCGCAGGACAACCTGGACGCAGCCACGCTGCGCGCCACGATGGCCGGCACCGTCGCCTCGGTCGATCTGACCGTCGGGGACCAGGCCGGCTCGAGCAGCGGCTCCACGGGCGCCTCGACCGGTGGCTCGACCGGCGGCTCGACGGGTGGGGGAGCAGCCACCGGGAGCTCCGGCACCACGACCTACGACGTCGTGGTGATCTCACCCAAGCAGTTCGTCGTCGACGCGACCGTGTCCGCCGCTGACGTGAAGTCCATCAAGACCGGGATGCAGGCCACGGTCACTCCGACCGGCGCCACGAAGGCGATCTTCGGGACGGTCTCGGACATCGGCCTCGTCGCCCAGACGGACTCGTCGGGTGCCGCCGCCTTCCCGGTGACGATCGCGATCACCGGCAAGCAGAGCGACGTCTACTCCGGCACCACCGCCGACGCCTCGATCGTCGTCAAGCAGGTGACGAACGTGCTGGCGGTGCCGAGCCTGGCGCTGCACACGAGCGGTGGGTCGACGTACGTCACCCAGATCGTCGGCAGCAAGCAGGTCAAGACCACGGTCAAGCTCGGCGAGACCTACGGGGTCGAAACCGAGGTGACCTCCGGCCTCAAGAGCGGGGACAAGGTGCTGGTCGCTACCGCCACCTTCCCGACAGGCACGGGGACAGGGACGGGTCGCACCGGTGCCGGTGGTGCCGGCGGCTTCGGAGGTGGCGGTGGCTTCGGTGGAGGCGGTGGCTTCGGTGGAGGCGGTGGCTTCGGCGGCGGCGCCGGGACCTTCGGTGGCCCGGGATGACCGCGATCATCGAGCTGAGTGCCGTCACGAAGACCTACGACACCGGCGTCGTGAAGGTGGACGCGCTGAGAGGCGTGAACGCCCGCATCGACGAGGGGGAGTACGTCGCCGTGGTCGGTCCGTCCGGATCCGGCAAGTCGACGCTGATGCACATCCTCGGCTGCCTCGACGTGCCGACGAGCGGGACGTACCACCTCGCAGGCGAGGACGTCTCGACGATGACGGAGGCCGATCTCGCCGCAGTGCGCAACCGCCGGATCGGCTTCGTCTTCCAGCAGTTCAACCTGCTGGCCTCCATGCCCGCGTGGCGCAACGTCGAACTACCCCTGGTGTACGCCGCCGTGCCACGCGCCGAACGTAAGGAGAGGGCCCTTGCTGCGCTCGCGAAAGTCGGTCTCGCCGAACGAGCGGACCACAAGCCGGGGGAGCTCTCCGGCGGTCAGCAGCAGCGCGTCGCCGTGGCGCGGGCACTGGTCACCGAGCCCGCGTTGCTGCTGGCCGATGAGCCGACCGGCAACCTCGACTCGGAGTCGACGACCGACGTGCTCAACCTGTTCGACGAGCTGTCGGCGCTGGGCCGGACGATCGTGCTGATCACCCACGAGCACGATGTCGCAGCCCGCGCCGGCCGGAGCCTGATCGTTCGCGACGGGTCCATCCAGCTGGGAGCTCCCGCATGACCTGGCTGGAAACGCTCCGCACCGGCCTCGAGGCCGTTCGAGCCCACAGACTGCGCTCTGCCCTGACCATGCTCGGCATCGTCATCGGCGTCTCGTCGGTGATCCTGACCGTCGGGTTGGGGCAGGGCGCCCAGGATCAGGTGAGCGCACAGATCAGCGCGCTCGGTAGCAACCTGCTGGTCGTCTCGCCGGGCAGCACCACCTCGACCACCGGGGTTCGCGGCGGCTTCGGGTCCTCCACGACGCTGACCCTCAGCGACGCGGACGCGATCGCCGACAAGAGCGTCGCACCCGAGGTGGCACAGGTCGCACCGACGACGACGGGCTCGGTCTCCCTGATCGACGGGACCACGAACTGGACGACCAGCCTGGTCGGCACGACGCCGGCCTGGCTCCAGGTCCGCTCGCGGTCCCTGGCGTCCGGGCGGTTCTTCACCCAGGCCGAGGTCGACTCCGGTGCCCACGTTGTCGTGCTCGGCTCCGACACCGCCAGCCAGCTCACCCGGGGTGACCCGGTCGGACAGACGGTGACGGCTGACGGCGCGACGCTGACCGTGATCGGCGTACTCAAACCGTCCGGATCGGCCTCGACGTCCACGACGTCCGAGGACGACAACGCAGTGCTCCCGATCAGCACCGAGAAGGCGATCACCGGCGCCACCGGAAACTCGGTCTCCTCGATCTATGTCGAGGGCAAGTCGCAGGCCACCCTCGGAGCGGCGTACGCCGAGATCACCACCCTCCTGCAGAACCTGCACTCGGTGACCGCGAACAACGCCGACTTCACCCTGACCAGCCAGGACTCCTTGCTGGAAACGGCGAACTCGACGAACAAGACGCTCACCGTGCTGCTCGGCGGGGTCGCCGCGATCTCGCTGCTCGTCGGCGGCATCGGAGTCATGAACATCATGCTGGTCTCGGTGACCGAGCGGATCCGAGAGATCGGACTGCGCAAGGCGCTCGGGGCAACACCTCGGGTGATCCGCAGACAGTTCCTCGTCGAGGCATCGGTACTAGGCCTGCTCGGCGGGCTGTTCGGAGTGCTCCTCGGCATCCTGGGCGCACAGGTCCTGCCCCCGCTCATCAACCAGCCCGTGTCCGTGTCGCTCCTCGCGACGCTCGGCGCGATCGCCACCTCACTGGCCCTGGGCATCGGTTTCGGTGTCTACCCGGCCAGCCGCGCCGCCCGCCTCACCCCCATCGACGCACTACGCAGCGAATGACGCTGCCAATGAAGGAGAACAACATGAAGCGCCTCGCAACTGCCGCCATCGGCTGTGCCGCCCTTGCCGCCGTCGTCACGGGCTGCGGCTCGTCCAGCGGCACCACGAACACCTCTGCACCCACGGCCCAGGCCAGCCAGGCCGCCGGTGGTGGCCAGCAGGGCGGTGGCGGAGGCGGCGCTGGCTTCGCCGGGCCGGGTGGCTCGGGCAAGATCGCGGCCGTCTCCGGCTCGACCGCACAGGTCCAGGGCGCGCAGTCGCAGGTGGCTGTCTCGTGGACCTCGTCGACGACGTTCAGCCAGCAGGTCGCGGTGGCAGCCTCGGCCGTCAAGGTCGGCTCCTGCGTCGTGGTGATGCCGGCGCAGAGCTCGACCTCGTCCTCGAGCAGCAGCTCGACCATCGCTGCCGGCACGGTTCGCGTCACTGACGCGGTGAACGGAGCCTGCACCGGTGGCGCGGGTGGCGGCGGTCGGCCAGGCGGCGGGCAGGGCGCCGGCGGACAGGGCGCCGGTCGGCCCAGCGGCGGCGGCACCCCGCCGTCCGGCGGACAGGCGGGCGCCGGACGCGGCGGCTTCGGTGCGTTCGGCCAGGTGACTGCCGTCTCGGGCAGCGGCTTCACGGTCGCCTCGCAGCGACCTTCGTTCGGGGGATCGTCGGCATCGAGTACGCCGACGACGACCAGCACCCAGGTGACGACCTCCTCGGCGACCACCTACACGGGCACGAAGTCGGCCACCGCAAGTGCCGTCAAGGTCGGCCAGTGCGTGACCTCGGTCGGGCAGGCTGACAGCAGCGGTGCGATCAATGCCACCTCGATGACGCTCAGCGCACCGGTCAACGGTGCCTGCACGAGCGGCTTCGGTGGCGGATTCGGCCGGCAGCAGTGAAGAAAGCAGCACGGTTCCTCATTGCAGGCCTGGTCGCGGCCGTCCTGATCGGCACCGGCGGCTACGCCTATGCGCAGTCGCGGGATGCCGGTCCGACGTACAGCAGCGCCGTGGCGACCACGGGCGACGTCGAGCGCACCATGAGCCTGAGCGGCACGGTGTCCGCGTCGGGTCGACGCGACCTGTCGTTCGGTACGTCGGGCACGGTGGCGTCGGTCGATGTCAAGGCCGGGCAACAGGTCAAGGCCGGGCAGAAGCTGGCGGGTCTGACCACGACCAGCCTCGATGCCACCGTGATCGACGCGAAGGCGACGCTGGCCAAGGCCGTGGCGCAGCTCGACTCCGACGAGAACACCCAGACCGCCGTCGTCTCGACCGGCAGCAGCGGTTCGCACGGTCAGAGCGGCGCGTCCGGGTCCCAGGGCGGACCGGGCGGCAGCGGCTCGACCGGACAGCAGGGCGGCTCGGGCAGCGGCACCTCGTCCGGCACCTCGGCGGCCACTCTCGAGGAGCTGAAGAAGGAGCAGGGTGCGGTCACCGCTGCGCAGTCGGCGGCGACCCAGGCCATCGTTGCTGCGAAGCAGGCGCTGGAGGCGCAGACGACGGCGTGCACGGTCACGCCGACGCCGTCTCCCACCGCCGGCCCGACCGACGCTCCGACGACGGCTGCGGATCCTTCGGTCTCCCAGGCATGCACGGATGCGCTGAGCGCCGTACAGGCTGCGCAGGACGTCGTCGCCGCCCAACAGGACGTTCTCCAGACCGCGTTGACGACGCTCACCGGCACGCTGACCAAGGCAGCCGGGACCACGAACCCGACACATCCGACGAGCGCCCGAGTCGAGACGCCGAGCGGGTCGTCCGCAGAGCTGGTGGCGGACGTCGTGATTACGCCGACCGCCTCGGTCACGAGCCCCTCGGGCAGTGGCTCGGGCAGTTTCTCGCCGACCACCTCGGCGGGCTCGCTCGCCTCTGACCAGGCTGCGATCGACACCGCGCAGGCCGAGCTGACGGAAGCAAGAGTGACGCGTGACCTGGCGACCCTGACGGCGCCGTACGCCGGCCAGATCCTCGCCGTCGACGTGGCCAAGGGCGACGCCGCCACTACTGGAACCACTGCGTTCATCCTTGTGGGCAAGGGATCCACCACTGTCACGACGACGATCACCAGCACCCAGATCACCCAGGTGAGCCGCGGCATGACTGCGCTGGTCACACCGGCCGGCTGGACGACGGCGCTGACCGGCAAGGTCACCTCGATCGGGCTGCTGCCTGACTCGTCAGCCGACACCACGACCTACCCGGTCACGATCACGGTGGACTCCAAGCAAGCGGTCCCCGAAGGCGTCACCGCGTCGGTTGCGGTGGTCATCGGGGTCGCGAAGAACGTGGTCACGGTGCCGACCTCGGCGGTCCAGACCCAGGGTCGCTCGACGGTCCAGGTGCTGTCCGGCGGCAAGGCGACGCCGACGTCGGTGACGGTCGGTGTGGTCGGCTCGACCCGGACCTCGATCACCTCAGGGCTCAAGGCCGGCCAGCGGGTCGTGATCGCTGATCTCAGCACGCCGCTGCCGGCGAGCAACGGACAGACGACACTCGGCCGGACAGGTATCGGCGGCGCCGGCGGTGGAGCGGGCTTCGCCGGCCGGGGCGGCGGCGGTGGCGGCGGCACCGGCGGTGGTGCCGGAGGCGGAGGGAAGGGCTAACCGCCGCACGTCCCCGTCGGTGCGGGCACGTAGGGTTGAACCCATCATGACTGCGCAGTTCCCGATCCCCGGCCTCCCGACGCCGCCCGGCGCTGATTCCCTTGTGGACAAGGGTGATGAGTCGCCGCGGCGGCGTCGTCGGCCGTCCCGGGAGGAGCTGCTCGAGGGACTCAACGAACCGCAGCGCGAGGCCGTCGTACACGAAGGCACCCCGTTGCTCGTCGTGGCCGGGGCCGGCTCCGGCAAGACCCGGGTGCTCACCCGCCGGATCGCCTGGCTGATCTCCGAGCGCGATGCCCATCCGGGTTCGATCCTGGCGATCACCTTCACCAACAAGGCAGCCGCCGAGATGCGCGAACGCGTCTCCGAGCTGGTCGGCAACCGCGCCCGGATCATGTGGGTCAGCACGTTCCACTCGGCCTGCGTGCGGATCCTGCGCAAGGAGATCGACAAGTTCGGCTTCAAGTCCAGCTTCACGATCTATGACGCCGCCGACTCGAAACGGCTGATGACGCTGGTCTGCCGCGACCTCGACCTCGATCCGAAGCAATATCCTCCCCGCTCGATCCTCAACTGGGTCTCCAACGCCAAGAACGAGCTCCAGGACCACGAGGACGCCAGCAAGGACGCCAAGAACGGTCTGGAGGAGAAGTACGCGGCCGCCTACACGCTCTACCAGGAGCGCCTGCGGCAGGCCAACGCCCTCGACTTCGACGACCTGCTGATGATGACCGTGCACCTGTTCCGGGCCTTCCCGGAGGTGCGGGAGACCTGGCGCCGCCGGTTCCGGCACGTCCTGGTCGATGAGTACCAGGACACCAACCACGCGCAGTACGCCCTGATCCATGAGCTCTGCGCCGACTCGCTGGAGGACCCTCTCGGTCTGTCCGACGGAGCCGGGACCAGTGGTGGCGAGCGGATCCCTCCCGCGGAGCTGATGGTCGTCGGTGATGCCGACCAGTCGATCTATGCCTTCCGCGGCGCCAACATCCGCAACATCCTGGACTTCGAGCAGGACTTCCCCAGCGCGGAGACGATCCTGCTCGAGCAGAACTACCGGTCGACCCAGACGATCCTGACCGCGGCCAACGCGGTGATCAGCCGCAACGACGGGCGCAAGCCGAAGAACCTCTGGACCGACTCCGGCGCCGGCGAACGGATCGTCGGGTACGTCGCCGACAACGAGCACGACGAGGCGCGCTTCATCGCCGAGGAGATCGACAAGCTGGGCGACGAGGGCGGCACCCGGCCGAGCGACGTCGCGGTGTTCTACCGGACCAACGCCCAGTCTCGGGTCTTCGAGGAGATCTTCATCCGGGTCGGGATGGCCTACAAGGTCGTCGGCGGTGTCCGGTTCTACGAACGCCGCGAGGTCCGCGATGCGCTTGCCTACCTGCGCGTGCTGGTCAACCCCGACGACCAGGTTTCGTTGCGGCGGATCCTGAACACCCCGAAGCGTGGCATCGGCGAGCGCGCGGAGGCGTGCATCGAGGGTCTGGCGCAGCGGGACCGGATCACGTTCTGGGAGGCGCTGCAGAAGGCCGAGGACGCACCGGGCGTGGCGAGCCGTTCGCTCAACGCGATCCGTGGCTTCGTCGAGCTGATCGAGCAGCTTCAGTCGATGGTCGACGCGGGGGAGCGGGCCGACGTGATCCTCGAGCAGGCGCTGACGCGCAGCGGTTACCTCAAGGAGCTCGAGGACTCCGAGGACCCCCAGGACGAGACCCGGGTGGAGAACCTTGCCGAGCTCGTCGCCGTTGCACGCGAGTTCGCCGACGATCCGCAGGCCGGTCCGAGCGCCGACCCTGCCGACGTACCCGATGATGGCCCGCCTCCCGGCCTGCGCGACTTCCTCGAACGGGTCGCCCTGGTGGCCGACTCCGACCAGATCCCCGATGCGCCCGACGGCGAGTCCGCGCCCGGCGTCGTGACGCTGATGACGCTGCACACCGCGAAGGGGCTGGAGTTCCCGGTCGTCTTCCTGACCGGTCTCGAGGACGGCGTCTTCCCGCACCTGCGCTCGCTCGGCGACAAGCCCGAGCTCGAGGAGGAACGCCGACTGGCGTACGTCGGAGTGACCCGCGCCCGCGAACGTCTCTACATCTCGCGAGCGATCGTCCGCTCCGCCTGGGGTGCGCCCTCGCACAACCCCGCCTCGCGGTTCATCGACGAGCTGCCGATCGACCTCGTCGACTGGCGACGCACGGCCGACGACCAGGCTGTCTGGTCACGACAGACCTACTCCTTGCCGCAGTCCTCGCAGCGTCGCGGCTCGCTGACCTTCGGCACCTCGGCCGCGCGGGCCGACGCGTCGAAGAAGGCCTCCGCCGCTCGCGACATCCCGAACCTCGACCCCGGCGACCGGGTCAACCACGACACCTTCGGGCTCGGCACCGTCGTGGCGCTGGAGGGGATGGGCGACAACTCGGTCGCGTCGATCGACTTCGGCTCCGAGGGCGTCAAGCGGTTGTTGCTCCGCTACGCCCCCGTCGAGAAGCTCTAGCTCCGGCTACGGAGTGACCCCGTGGTACACGAATGCGGGGTACGGGTCGACCGGGTCGCCGCCACCGGGGCGGACCTCGATGTGCACGTGCGGGCCGGTGGTGTTGCCGGTGCTGCCGATCGCACCGATGGTCTCGCCACCCGTGACGGTCTCGCCGGAGTGGACGTTGATCGCTGACTGGTGGGCGTACCAGATCTCGGTGCCGTCGGTCAGCGTCTCGATGGTCCGGTTGCCGTAGGAGCCGGCCCAGCCGGTCTCGCTGATCACGCCGTTGGCCACCGCAAAGATCGGGGTGCCGGTCGGCGCGGCAAAGTCCAGACCGGTGTGGTTGTTCGCCCACAGGCCGCCGGCCATGCCGAAGCGGGCGGTCAGGTGATAGCCGACCGTCGGCAGCACCCACAGGTCCTTGGCGATCTGGGTGGCGCGCTTCTCGGCGAGGTTGCGCAGGTTGGAGAGCGCGGCGTTGCGCTGCTGCATCTGGTCCTCGGCGGCCGCCTTGAGCTTGACCTTGGCGGCGTCCTGAAGGGCCTGACGCTGGGAGTCACGGCTGATCGCCTGGGCGCGGGAGTCACGCTCGGAGAAGAACGAGAAGGCATCGGTGCCGGAGAGCGCGCTCGCCGAACCGGAGGAGAACTTGACGTCGCTGTTCGCAGAGGCGGGGTTGACGCCGGGGCCCATGCTGATCGCGCCGACGGCAGCAATTGCCAGCGCGGCGGCACCGATGACGGCCGGGCCTCCGGGAACCTTGCGGAAGTTGGACTTCGCGGCGTGCTTGAGGGCCCTGCGCCGACCGCCGGTCTGGCCGGCAGCGGACGGGTAGGTCGCGCGCTTGGGGCCGCGATGGTCTGCCCGATGGTTACTCAAGTCTTGTCATCCTCGATTTTGGTGATTTTGGTCGTGGGGATGCAACCGGGGAACTGTAACGGAACAGTCACGGCATCCGAAATGGCCAATGTGGGTCCGGTGGACGGAAAGCGACGACTCCTGGCTCGATCACCTCGATTACGCTGTGCCGCATGTTGCGCATCGTTGTAGGGAAACCCGGGCTGGATGGTCACGACCGAGGCGCCAAGGTCGTCGCCCGCGCGCTGCGTGATGCCGGCCACGAGGTCATCTACACCGGCCTGCACCAGACACCCGAGCAGATCGTCGAGACCGCGATCCAGGAGGACGCCGACCTGATCGGCCTGTCCGTCCTGTCCGGCGCGCACATGACCCAGTTCAAGCGGCTGCTGGAGCTGCTCGAGGAGCGGGACGCCGCCGACATCGTCGTCTTCGGCGGCGGGATCGTGCCCGAGGAGGACATCCCGGTGCTGAGCGCGCTCGGCGTGGCGAAGATCTTCACGCCCGGCGCGACCACGTCGGAGATCACCGGCTGGGTGCGCGAGCAGTTCCCCGACGACCAGCCTGCGTGAGCTGGGTCTCAACTGCATGCTGCCTCAACGAAGCAGTGGTGGCGTGGGTCACGTCCGCCCGTTCGGCGAGTGACCCTACGTGGCTGAGGCCTGGCGACGGGTCTAGGGTCAGCGATGCAATATCCCGGAGACATTTCCGCAATCAAGCGGTATCGAACAGAACGGGTGAACCGTGGACCTGATGGAATATCAGGCGAAGGAACTCTTCGCCAAGCACGGCGTGCCGGTAACTCTCGGCATCGTGGTGGACAAGGCTGAGGATGCACGAGCAGCAGCTGAGCAGCTCGGTGTCGTCGTCGTCAAGGCGCAGGTCAAGGCCGGCGGCCGAGGCAAGGCCGGCGGCGTGAAGCTCGCCAAGACTCCCGAGGAGGCCGTCGAGCACGCTCAGGCGATCCTCGGTATCGAGATCAAGGGCCTCACCGTCAACCGCGTGCTCATCGCACCCGCAGCGTCGATCGTCGAGGAGTACTACTTCTCCTTCCTGCTCGACCGGTCGAACCGGTCCTACCTCTGCATTGCCAGCGTCGAGGGTGGGGTCGAGATCGAAGAGGTCGCCAAGACCAACCCGGACGCGGTCAAGCAGATCCCGATCGACGCGAGCACCGGTGTCGATGACGCCAAGGCCCTCGCGATCGTCGAAGAGGCCGGCTTCCCGGCAGAGATCAAGGACCAGGCGATCACGCTCGTCAAGACGCTGTGGCAGGTCTTCGTCCAGGAGGACGCCACCCTGGTCGAGGTGAACCCGCTGGCTCGGCTGGAGGGCAACGTCCTCGAGGCGCTCGACGGCAAGGTCTCGCTCGACGAGAACGCCGACTTCCGGCACCCCGACCACGCTGCGTTCGAAATCATCGAGGCGGACGCCGACAGTCAGATCGAGGCGAAGGCCAAGGCGAAGGGCCTCAACTACGTCAAGCTCGATGGTTCCGTGGGAATCATCGGCAACGGCGCCGGCCTGGTGATGTCCACGCTCGACGTGGTCGCGTACGCCGGTGAGGCGCACGGCGGCGTCAAGCCGGCCAACTTCCTCGACATCGGTGGCGGCGCGTCCGCCCAGGTGATGGCCGACGGCCTCGACGTGATCCTCAACGACCCACAGGTCAAGAGCGTGTTCGTGAACGTCTTCGGTGGCATCACCTCGTGCGACGCCGTCGCCAACGGGATCGTCGGCGCGCTGGAGATCCTCGGTGACGAGGCGTCCAAGCCGCTCGTCGTACGACTTGACGGCAACAACGTCGAGGAGGGGCGCGCGATCCTGAACGCCGCGAACCACCCCCTCGTGACCCTTGTCGACACCATGGACGGCGCGGCAGACCGCGCCGCCGAGCTTGCGAACGTGTGAGGGCTTGACATGTCTATCTTTCTGAACAAGGACTCCAAGGTCATCGTCCAGGGCATCACCGGCGGCGAGGGCACCAAGCACACCGCGTTGATGCTCAAGTGCGGCACCAACGTCGTCGGTGGCGTCAACGCCCGCAAGGCCGGCACGACCGTCACGCATGGTGACGTCGAGCTCCCGGTGTTCGGGACCGTTGCCGAGGCGATGGAGAAGACCGGCGCCGACGTGTCGGTCGTGTTCGTCCCTCCGGCGTTCACCAAGGACGCCGTGATCGAGGCGATCGACGCCGGCATCGAACTCCTCGTCATCATCACCGAGGGTGTCCCGGTGCAGGACTCGGCCGAGTTCTGGGCCTACGCCCAGGGCAAGAGCACCCGCATCATCGGCCCGAACTGACCCGGCATCATCACGCCGGGTGAGGCGCTCGCGGGCATCACGCCGGCGACGATCAGCGGCTCCGGTCCGATCGGTCTGGTGTCGAAGTCGGGCACGCTGACCTACCAGATGATGTTCGAGCTGCGCGACTACGGCTTCACCACTGCCATCGGCATCGGTGGGGACCCGATCATCGGCACGACCCACATCGACGCCCTCGAGGCGTTCGAAGCCGACCCCGACACCTTGGCGATCGTGATGATCGGCGAGATCGGTGGCGACGCCGAGGAGAAGGCCGCGGCGTACATCAAGGAGCACGTCACCAAGCCGGTCGTCGGCTACGTGGCAGGCTTCACCGCTCCCGAGGGCAAGACGATGGGCCACGCCGGCGCCATCGTCTCCGACGGGGCAGGCACCGCGCAGGGCAAGAAGGAAGCCCTCGAGGCTGCTGGCGTGAAGGTCGGCAAGACGCCTTCCGAGACCGCCGAGCTGATGCGAGAGATCCTGAAGAACCTCTGACCGCCGACCCGGCAGAAGATCACGCAACACCACCGCCGACCCGTCACGAACTCACCGGACCACGGTGAACTTGTGACGGGTCGGCCGCGTTGTGGCGTGAACTTGTGACGGGTCGGCGAAATTGACAGGTCAGCCGAGCGAGCCGTTGGTGATCACGACGATGGGCTAGAGCCCCCCGCCGCCAATCGGGCCGTTCGGGCCCTTCGCCTGGAGGTTGCGCAGCTGGTACTCAGCCTTGGCCGACTGCTGGGCGATCTCGCCGTTGGTGACAGCACTCTTGCCGAACTTCATCCCGGTGCCGCGGGTGCGGGCCCGTCGATCGAACCACTTGGCGCTCGCAAGGATGGCGAAGACGACGATGCCGAGGACTGTCCAGAACATGGTTCCCCCATTTGCTCGAACCGGACTTCCAATGTCGCATGGTCCGGGGTGGCGCACCAGCGTTCAGGTGACCACGTTGCGCTGGGCGTACGCCGGGTCGAGGTGCTCGTCGTGCTCGAGCACCGCCACCAGGTGCTCGACCGCGTCGAAGACGTCGCCATGTCCGACGTACAGGGGAGTGAAGCCGAAGCGGGCGACGTCGGGGTCGCGGAAGTCGCCGACGACGCCCCGCGCGATCAGGGCCTGCACGATCCCGTAGGCGTCCGGGTGTCGCAGCGAGACCTGGCTGCCCCGCCGCGAGTGGTCGCGCGGGGTCACGATGTCGAGCCCGAGCCGTGCGTCGACCAGCGCAATGAAGAAGTCGGTCAGCGAGAGCGAGGCCGCCCGGATCTGTCCCATGCCGACTCCGTCGAACGCATCGAGGGCAGTCTCCAGCGCCGACAGGGCAAGCACGGGCGGGGTGCCTGAGGCGAACTGTCCGACACCGGCGACGGGCTGGTACTCACGCGTCATCGCAAACGGTGCCGCATGCCCCATCCAGCCGGTGATCGGCTGGCGCGCGGTGCCCTGGAGGCGTGGGTTGACCCAGAGGAACGCGGGGGAGCCCGGCCCGCCGTTGAGGTACTTGTAGGTGCAGCCGACCGCGAAGTCTGCATCGGCAGCGGTCAGGTCGACCGGCACCGCGCCGGCCGAGTGGCAGAGGTCCCATTGCACCAGCGCGCCCTTCGACTGGACGGCCGCCGTGATCGCGGCCAGGTCGAACATTGCGCCGGTGCGGAAGTCGACGTGGGTCAGGTTGACCAGCGCGACGTCGTCGTCGACCGAGGCCGCAGGATCCGCCGGGTCGCACCAGCGCAGTTCGAGGCCGAGCAGGTCGGCGACACCGGCGGCGACATAGCCGTCGGTCGGAAACGTCGACGGCTCGACCACGATCACCCGACGGCCGGGTCGCAGCCTGGTGGCGGCGACCATCGTCTTGAAGAGGCTGACGCTGGTGGAGTCGCCGAGATGCAGGTCCTCCCCACGTGCGCCGATCAGCGGCCCGATCCTGGCCCCGATCCGGCCGACGAGCTCCATCCAGCGGGCGTCGTTCCACGAGCGGATCAGGCCGTCACCCCACTCGCGCTCCACCACGGCTGCCAGCCGCTCGGTGACGCCCACCGGCCGGGCGCCGAGCGAGTTGCCGTCGAGATAGGTCAGGCCATCGGGCAGCACGAACCGGGACCTGGTGTGGGCCAGCGGGCTGGCTGCGTCGAGGCGTTCGGCATCGGCCCGGGTGGGTCCTGAGGACGTGGTCATGACGCCGGCAGCTCGAACAGGCGGTCACGGGCCCGGCTCAGCAAGGCCTGGAACGTCTCCTCGTCGATGTCGTTGCCCGGCACCGGGGTGAAGTTGACCTGGGCGACGTACATCCCGACCTGGGCGATGCCCATCCAGAACTCGACCTTGGCCTTGGAGTTGATCTCGTTGGTCAGCCTCCACAGGGCGTACGACGATCCGTGGAAGCCCTTCTTCACCACGACCGTGTGCGTGACGGTGCTGGAGAGGTCACGCTTCGCGCAGGTCGCCATCCGCTTCACGATGGCGCCGCTGAACGCGTTGGCGGCGGCGGTGTTGCTGAAACCGCCGTAGGTCTCGACCAGGCCGAACCGCTGCGGCAGGTTGGCCTGCGGGATCAGGAAGGTGCGCTCGAGCGGCTTGGGGGCACCGCTCGTGATGTAGTTGGCCTTGTCGCAGGTGGTCGCGGCGACGTTCGCGCTGGCCGAGATCGGGTCGGTGCCCACCCACGGCTTGTTGATCTTGCCGATCGCCGGGAGGTCCGCGACTGCCAGCATCCCCCTGGTCTCACCGGACGGCGGTGGCAGCACGGGGACGATCCTGGCGGAGAGACGGCACGTACCGGCTGGTGTCGACGGGCAGAGGTTGAGGACCGACTCGGACAGCGCGTTGATGATCGGAGTGAGCTTGCCCGGGTGCCCGCCGCTCGTCTCGATCACGGTCGAGGTCGTCAGCGAACCGGTGCGGACGATGCCGACGACGTAGGTCCGGAGGGTCTTGTCGGGGATCCGCAGCCGCAGCAGCTGGGCCTGGTCGCCGAGGCCGGAGAGCATGTAGGCGTTGAGCAGCTGCAGCCGGGCCTGGGTGCAGCCGGCGAACCAGCCGAGGGTGGTCTTGTAGGCCGCCTTCGCGGCCGCGATCGAGCTGGAGATCTCGACGGTCTGCACGAGCGAGCGGTCGGGCGTCCCGGATGCGGTGAACTTGCGGACGAACGTGCCGGTCCCCTTCGGGTCGGCGAACCTCGTGGCCTGACAGACCGAGTTGATCCCGGTGCCCTCGGTGTTGTCCGACGTCCCGGTGTCGAGCCAGGTCTGCTTCGGCCAGATCGGCGTGATCTGGTCCGCCGTGAGCAGCATCGCCTTCGTCACCGGGTGTGCCGGTGGTGCACTGACCTGAGGCAGGCTCGAACCGCCATCGTCGTACGCCACGAACGCTCCCGCGGCGATGGTGAGCAGCACGGCCATCACCGAACCGGTGATCAGGTGCCAGCGGCGGCGGGCGGCGCCACTTCGCCGGATCATTGGCGCACGGGGGAGGGAAACGGCCGAGGACATCGGCTCGAGCGCCTCGAGCATCAGCCGGATCCCGCTCCCCGAGCAGTCCAGCGCCGTCGAGAGGGAGGCCGTGCCGCGCTGGAGGTACTCGGCGGTCCTCTCCTCGGTCTGGCCGATCTCGCGCCCGATCTGCGCCAGGCTCAGCGAGGAGAGGTGGTTGAGGATCAGCACCCGGCGTTCGACATCGGGCAGGTCGTGCAGGGCCTCGAGGACCCGGGCCACCTCGGGCTGGACCGTCTTCTCCTTGTGCCAGACACGGCTCGCGTGCCGGCGCTGCGCGATCGACCACGCTCGGGGTCGGACCCAGTCCTCGGGGTCTTCGAGGCGGGCCACCTTGCCCCAGTGGTGGCGGGCCGCGACGAACGCGTCGCGTACGGCGGACTGGGCGGCAGCGAGGTCGCCGGTGAGTGCAAAGGTCTGCAGTACGAGACGACGCCTGGTCGCCACGTAGAACTCGTCGAACTCCTCGGCACTCGGCATGACAGGTTGAGGCTACCTGCGTGGCACGACCGGAAATGCACACCCCGGTGGGTCAAAATGGTGTCGCAATGACTGACCTCCTGAGCCGCCCCCGCCCGAGCTCCGGGCAGCCCTCGTCCGGTGCCGAACCAACGGCCCGGCCGCTGACCGTGTCGGCTGCACTCGCAGGCAGCGGGGCGGCCGGGGCCACCCTGGTCACCTGCATGGCGGTGGCGGTGCTCGGCTGGTTCCTGGCCGATGCCGGCGCCCATGGCAACACGACCGACGCACTCCGGGTCGGCGCCGATGCCTGGCTGGTCGGCCACGGCTCGCACATCACCGTCGCCGGTCTGCCGCTCGGGATCATTCCGCTGGCGCTGACGATGGTCTTCGCCGTCGCCGCCTTCCGCGCAGGCCGGTGGGCCGGGATGACGTCGCAGCCGATCGACGACGACTTGTCGCTGGCCATCGGCGCGACGATCAGCACCGGCATCTACGTGATGATCACCGTCATCGTCTGCACGCTCGCCACCCAGGGCGGTGCGGCCCCCAACCTGGGCCGCGCGACTCTCGGCGCACTGCTCATCTCCGGCATCGCCGGCACCCTCGGGATGGCGGTCGGGACCGGCCGCCTCGGTCCCTGGGCGGACCAGGTCCCGACCTCGGTCCGCGCCTGCGCGCAGAGCGCCGCGAGCGGACTGCTCATCCTGCTGGCCTGTTCGGCGGTGCTCGTCGCGGTCTCCCTGGCGCTCGGCATCAACGACGCCGCGACGGTGATGTCCGGTCTGCACCTGACCGGTGGCGACGCGTTCATGTACACCCTGGTGATGGTGCTCGTCGCCCCCAACGCGGTGCTCCTCGGTGCGGCGTACCTCCTCGGGCCGGGCTTTGCCGTCGGCACCGGCACGATCGTCTCGCCGACCGCGGTCTCGGTCGGTGTGGTGCCCGCCTTCCCGTTGCTCGCGGCGCTGCCGGGCAACGGTCCGACGCCGTGGTGGACGCTGCCGCTGATGGGGCTCCCGGCGATCGCGGTGGCGATCGGGGTGGTGCTGGTCCAGCGCCGGCACCCGGTCACCGAGTGGGACCTCGGCGCGATCCGGGGAGCCGGAGCGGGCTTCGCCGCTGGCGTCGGTACGACGGTGCTGGTCGCCCTGGCCGCAGGCTCGATGGGCACCGGCCGGATGGCCGACATCGGCGCCCCGCTGGGCGAGGTGTTCGTCACCGCGGCCGGCGGGATGTGCTTCGGCGGCCTGGTCGGCGGGCTGGCGATGACCTGGTGGCAACGCCGGGCCCTGCATCGTCAGGGATGAGCGCTCGGTAGCCTGTCGCCGTGCCCCTAGCTGATCTCGACCTTCCGGCGCGCCTCGTGGTGCTCGTCTCCGGGGCCGGCACCAACCTTCAGGCGCTGATCGATGCCTGCGCCGATCCGGCGTACGGCGCCGGGATCGTGGCCGTCGGCGCGGACCGGGAGGACATCGAAGGCCTCGCCCGGGCCGAGAGAGCCGGCATCCCGACGTTCGTACGGCAGGTCAGCCAGTTCACCAGCCGCGAGCACTGGGACCACGCCCTGACCGACTCCGTGAAGGCGTTCGATCCCGACATCGTGGTGCTGGCCGGCTTCATGAAGCTCGTCGGCGAGGACTTCCTCGCGACCTTCGCCGGCCGGGTCGTCAACACCCATCCGGCGCTGTCGCCCTCGTTCCCCGGGATGCACGGTCCTGCCGATGCACTCGCCCACGGGGTGAAGGTCACCGGCGCGACCTTGTTCGTGGTGGACGACGGGGTCGACACCGGACCGATCATCGCCCAGACCGCCGTACCGGTGCAGGATGACGACGACGTCGAGTCGCTGCACGAACGCATCAAGGTCGCCGAGCGGAAGATGCTCGTCGACACGGTGGGCCGGTTGGCCCGCGAGGGCTTCACGATCACCGACCGGCTGGTTCGGTTCGGTGGCTGAATTGCACTAATCTTGAGGGCACACGACTGGCGCAGGTGGGTGACCACCAGGGAGTGACAGCCGAGAGCATCGAACGCCTGGGTGCCCTCATCGCAACAACGATGAGGAGCGACCCCGATGAGTGCCCCAGAAGCCAACGCAGAAATCAACGCCGCTGCCCGGATCCCGCTGAGACGCGCGCTGATCTCCGTCTATGACAAGACCGGGCTCGAGGACCTCGTCCGGGGCCTCGACGGCGCCGGCGTCGCGATCGTCTCGACCGGTGGGTCTGCCGCGCTGATCGAGAAGCTCGGTGTCCCGGTCACCAAGGTCGAGGACCTGACCGGCTTCCCCGAGTGCCTTGACGGGCGGGTCAAGACGCTGCACCCGCGCGTGCACGCCGGCATCCTGGCCGACCGCAGGCTGGACTCGCACGTCGAGCAGCTCAAGGAGCTCGGCGTCGAGCCGTTCGACCTGGTCGTCTCGAACCTCTACCCGTTCACCGACACCGTGATGAGCGGCGCTTCCGTCGACGAGTGTGTCGAGCAGATCGACATCGGCGGCCCGTCGATGGTGCGCGCGGCGGCGAAGAACCATCCGTCCGTCGCGATCGTCACCTCCCCCGCCCGCTATGCCGACGTGCTGACTGCTCTCGGCGAGGGCGGGTTCACCATCGAGCAGCGCAAGAAGCTGGCGCTCGAGGCGTTCGTCCACACCGCGACGTACGACGTCCATGTCGCGTCCTGGATGGGCAGCGTGCTGACCGACTCCAGCGATGGCAGCGGCTTCCCCTCCTGGGCCGGCGCGACCTGGGACAAGGCCGAGGTGCTTCGCTACGGCGAGAACCCGCACCAGAAGGCCGCGCTCTACACCAACGGCTTCCAGGCCGGGCCGGGCCTGGCGCAGGGCACGCTGCTCGGGGGCAAGGAGATGTCCTACAACAACTATGTCGACGCGGACGCGGCCTACCGGGCGGCGTACGACCACGGTGACCAGCCGACCGTCGCGATCATCAAGCACGCCAACCCGTGCGGCATCGCGGTCGGCACAGAAGAGGACGGCATCGCTGCCGTTCACCTGAAGGCACACGCGTGCGACCCGCTCTCGGCGTACGGCGGGATCATCGCGACCAACCGCCCGGTCACCCTCGAGATGGCCGAGACGGTCAAGCCCATCCTCACCGAGGTCGTGGTGGCGCCGGCGTTCGACGACGACGCGCTGGCGCTGCTGAGGACCAAGAAGAACCTGCGGCTGCTCCAGGTCGCGGCGCCCGCCGCTGGCGGTGTCGAGACCCGGCCGATCTCGGGCGGGCTGCTGATGCAGCAGCGCGACGCGATCGACGCCGTCGGCGAGGACAAGGACGGTCACCCGACGGGCGACCACCCGATGCACTGGCGTCTCGTGTCCGGTGAGCCGGCCGACGACGCGACGCTGCGCGACCTCGAGTTCGCGTGGCGCTCGATCCGCGCGGTGAAGTCCAACGCGATCCTGCTCGCCTCCGGCGGCGCATCCGTCGGTGTCGGCATGGGCCAGGTCAACCGGGTCGACTCCTGCCACCTGGCGGTGACGCGGGCGGGGGAGCGGGCGGCCGGTTCGGTGGCTGCCTCGGACGCGTTCTTCCCGTTCGCCGATGGCGCCCAGGTCCTGATCGACGCCGCCGTGAAGGCGATCGTCGCTCCGGGTGGGTCCATCCGGGACGACGAGGTGATCGCGGCCGCTCAGAAGGCCGGCGTGACCATGTACTTCACCGGCACCCGGCACTTCTTCCACTAGGAGTTCGCATGACTGCTCAGATTCTCGACGGCACAGCCACCGCGGCCGCGATCAAGGACGAGCTCAAGTCCCGGGTCGCGGCACTGCGCGAGCAGGGCATCGTGCCCGGACTCGGCACCGTGCTCGTCGGCGACGACCCGGGCTCG
>JAOPXK010000143.1 GCA_025965195.1 Marmoricola sp. | reverse complement strand
CGTTGGTGTTGTTGTCGTCCTCGTCGTCGTCGTCTATCATAACAATTCCCTAGGTAAGTATTTCCAACCGCCCCCCCCAACCTCAGTGAGTATTTCCGGCAGTTATCAACATCGTTTACGTTGTTCTCCGCACGCGGACTGTAGCGTATTCACTACATGCGTGCTCCCCTCCAATTCCACCAACTCCCCGACTGATTTCATTTTCGTTTTTATTGTGTTTCACAACCTGGTCCAATCCGGTCCGGTCCAGGGTGTGGTGTATGCTGTACCTAAGGGGACATTCGGTGAAGTGGGACAGCATCATAAGAGCCTCCCACACACACACACACACACACTCCCGGAAAAAGAGTAGAGGTAGAGCTCATCCCATTTCTCGCTGAAGGTCCGTCGGCAGTCACGGTAACTGTTATCCGGGTTATGTTTTGACGGCTGCTGGTTATTGTGTTGTGTTGTGTGTGGATTGTGGTAAATAGTTTGATGACAGAGGGGAATGCCAGTGGGAATGGGGTGATGGATGGATGGGTGGATTGGCATGAGAGTAGATCCGCTTGTAGTTGTTGATGTACTTATCTCCGCCGTGGGGGGGAATGGGGAAGCGTGAAGCCCCTAATCACGGAGCCTCTGTAAATGTTGAAGTGGCCTTGCTGCTTGCCGTCGTTCTCTGTTCTGATCAACAAATACCATTTACACCACCTCCTCGGAGCTGACCCCCTTTCTTCTTCCATGTTGGCTTTGACCCCGTTATAGCTATATTCAGCAGCACCCACGCGTGTCCCAATATAATGGCCATTGTGATACGAATTCGAACTTGCCGGCGCTGTGGTGCGGTTGGAGTCACTTGCGGTTGGAGTCACTCACTGGGGCTGGCGGACCTTCTCGTGGGGAGGGGCGGGAAGAACAGCAGTGTTTCACTCGTCTTGTTGTCATTGTTACGGTTTCCCCAGTGTGTAGTGAGAAGAAGTTGTCAAGGGCATGGTCGTGTTGTCGGGGTAGTCTTCATTTTTATCGTCATCATCATTGTCATTATCGTCTTCATTGTCATCGTTATCTTTTGTTCTCCTGCCATATACATCGTCGTCTATAAAAACCATTTATTAATAATCCCCACAATACAACCCCCGACCAAACCCAAAGTACCTACCTACCTCTGCCCTGCTCCAATTCAATTTTGACTTTCTTCCAAACATTTCTGGCAGCCTGGTAGACCTTCCCTCACTCCCTGGCGGCCGGGCGGGGCGGCGTTGGTCGCAGTGTTGTTCTTATCAGCTTTATTATTGTTATGCATCCCATCGCCGTCGCCGTCATTGTCAATAATCGTCAAACTTGACCCTAACATTCCCACCCCCGGCATTCCGGTCAATCAATCCTCACTCGAAATAAAAATTCTCACTCCAATTCCAAGAAATCTTGCTTGCTTGCTCTCAGCTCCGGTTTTGTCCGGAACCCACCACCACCACGGATTCTTTGGGATACGATTAACTACCACTTGCCGCTGCTCGTTTGGGAACGCTAGATTTGAAGGTCCTCCTTGTTGTTGTTGTTGTCCTTAAGCTTGTTCTTGTCCTTGTCCTTGTACTTGTCATTGCCATTCTGATTGTCGTCGTCGCCATCGTCGTCTGTAATCTGCAATAATCATTTAGTAATAATCCCCACAACACGACGTCCAACCTCAGCCAAAGTACCTACCTACCTCTGCCCCACTTCCCTTGATTTCGACTTTCCTTCCAACATCTCGGTGTCACCGCCACCACCTCCACCCCTGGACTTTGACTTTAACATTCCCCCCCGGCATCCCGGTCGCTCAATCCTCGCTCGGAATATAAAAATTCTAAATCCCATTCCACGAAGTCTTTCTTGCTTTCCTCCGATTCGGTTTTCTCCGGAACCCACCACCGAAGCCACTTCCAATTGTTAGAGATAGGTGAATAACCACCACTACCACTACCACTTGCCGCTCCTCATAAGTTTGGGAACGCTAGGTATAGAAGTCCCTATTGTTGTTGTTGTCATTGTCATGATTATTCTCATCGCCGTTGGCGTTGATACTAAACATCCACCCTCTTCCGACATCAATGTTTTCTCTAATTCACTATTTCGCCACGGCTCCGGTTCCCGGTTTCCCCAAAGTGTAGTAGGCGTTGTTGGTGGCATCGTTGTGTTGTCCTGGTTGTTTTTGTCGCTTTTATTGTCATCGTTAGCTTCCGTGGTCGTTGTCATTGTCATTGTCCTTGTCCCTGTCCTCGCCATATGCATTCTCGTCTGTAATAACGAGTTATCAAGAATCCCCACAACACAACCTCCGACCTAATGCTACCTACCTCTGCCACACTTCTATGTTGACTTTCCTCCCAACATCTCGCGGTTTCTCTGTAGCCTGGTAGACCTCCCCTCACACCCTGGCGGCGCGGCGGGGTTGAAGGCAGGGTTGATACGTATATAGTTTGTTTGTATGTAAATATGGAAGTATGTATGTATGTATGTGTATTGAAAACCCGCAAGCAACACGGGGAAGTCCAAGTCGGCGTGGTGTATCCCTGCATCCCTCGCTCCTATCGGCCCATCATCCACCCCGCCCCGCTGCGCCATGCCATGGCATTCCCTTTTGTTTTTTTTGGGACTCGGAGACCACAAGAAATTGGGGGGGGTTGATTGAACCAACCAACCAACCAACCAAGGAACCACGAACCACCCCCGCCGCAACCTCCGCAACCGCCGGAGAAGAGGGGTGGGTAGGTGGGTGACATGACTTGACCTACGTCTTCCAATTTCATAGCAGGTAGGTACATAAGTAAGTAACTCCCGAAGAACTCGAATAAACCCAGCCCAGTGTCTCAGCCCGCACCCTGTCCCCCGTGGGATTCCATGCCGTAGGTACCGTAATCAATCAGAAATTACCACTCCAGTCGACTCCAATCCAGTGTTCAGTGTTGATGGATATTGATATTGATATTGCCATTGTAACGATATAGTGAACTTTGGGTTGTGCATGGTGAATTGGGAGTAGGGGTAAATCAAGGGGGGCGCAAAGCATAAGAAGGTGAAGA
>JAOPXK010000129.1 GCA_025965195.1 Marmoricola sp. | reverse complement strand
GTGCAGATGCCGTGCACCCCGGCACGGGTCTGGAAGGCAATCAACGACGCCGGCGGGAGTGGCGCGGAGCCGACTCCCGGCGCAGCGGCGCCGCACTTCGACGCCGCGGACACCGCGGATCGCACCGCAGGTGCGGAAGGAGCAGACCAGTGATCCCCGCCCAGTTCGAGTACCTGGCCCCGGCCACGGTGGAAGAAGCCCTGGCCGCGCTGGCCGAGCACGGTGACGAGGCCAAGATCATCGCCGGTGGGCAAAGCCTGCTGCCGGTGTTGCGAATGCGGCTCAACGCGCCCGAGTTCATTATCGACATCGGCCGGATCGAGGCGCTGCGCGGCATCCGCGAGGACGGTGACGCGCTGGTGATCGGAGCGATGACCACGCACGCCGACGTCGGCTCCAATGCCCTGGTGGCTCAGCACGCGTTGCTGATCACCAAGGCGGTCGAGCACCTGGCCGATGCCCAGGTCCGGCACCGCGGCACCTTCGGCGGAGCGCTCGCGCACGCCGACCCCGCCGGTGACCTCGGCGCGCCCGCGCTGGCGCTGGGTGCGCAGTTCGTGATCGCCTCGGGTGGTGGCTCCCGAACGGTCGCAGCCGAGGACTTCTTCGACGACCTCTTCACCACCGCGATCGGCGAGGGCGAGATCCTGACCGAGGTCCGGATCCCCAAGCACACCGGCTGGGGCGCGCACTACGAGAAGTTCGTCAGGGTCGCGCACCAGTGGCCGATCGTGGCGGTCGCGGCGACCGTCAAGGCGGACGGGGGCACGATCTCCGAAGCCCGGATCGGGCTGACCAACATGGGTTCGACGCCGCTCCGGGCGACCGCGGTCGAGCAGGCTCTTGTCGGACAGCCGGCCACCGATGACGCCGTACGACGTGCCGCCGCGGCGGCCGCCGAAGGGACGAACCCGCCCTCCGACCTCAACGGGGACTCCGACTACCGCAAGCACCTCGCCACCGTGCTGACCCGGCGGGCCGTGCTCGCGGCTGCGGGGGTGTGAGCGCGTGGATCTGAGGCACGAGTTCACCGTCCCGGCGACGATCGAGGAGACCTGGCAGGCGTTCAACGACATCGAGTCGGTTGCCGGCTGCTTCCCCGGCGCGACGGTGACCTCGGTTGAGGGCGACACCTTCCAGGGCTCGTGCAAGGTCAAGCTCGGTCCGATCGCCCTTGTCTACAACGGGTCCGGCACGTTCCTTGAGAAGGACGAGGCCACGCACGTCTTCAAGATCGAGGCCAAGGGCAAGGACAAGCGCGGCAACGGTACGGCGGGAGCGCTGGTCACCGCGACGCTCACCGAAGCCGGTGCCGAGACCGCTGTGCAGGTGCTCACCGACCTGAACATCACCGGCAAGCCGGCACAGTTCGGCCGCGGCGTGATGCAGGACGTCAGTGACAAGCTGCTCGACCAGTTCGTCGCGTGCCTCAAGACGAAGGTCGGTGCCCCTCAACCGGTGGCCGAGCCGATTGCCGAACCCGAACCGGAGGCAGTAGTCGCGCAGGCCCCTGTCAGTGGCGAGGCCGAGGCGGCTCCGCGTCATGCCGCTCCAGCCGAGCAGCCCGCCCCGCGGGTCCAGACCCAGCCGCCGCCGGCCGCGGACGACGCGCTCGACCTCGGTGCGACCGTCATCCCGGTGCTGCTCAAGGCCTATGGCAAACAGATCGCGGGAGTGCTCGGTGTGCTCGCGCTGATCGCGTTGGCCCGGCGTTTTCACAGGCGGTGAGGTCAAACCTCCTCTTCACACACGTCGTGACATGTGCGACGAGGAGGTTTGACCTCATACCCTGGGAAAACGTTCAGAAGACGTTGCGGGGCCGGAACTGGACGCTGACCCGTGGGCCGACGGGCCGGGCTGTCTTGGGTACGGCGTGCTCCCAGGTCCGCTGGCAGGAGCCGCCCATCACGATCAGGTCGCCATGGCCCAGCCAGTGACACAGCGTTTCGGACCCTTCGTTGCGATCGCGCGGTCGGAGCAGCAGCTTGCGCGGTGAGCCGAACGAGACGATCGCAACCATCGTGTCCTCGGACCGGCCTCGCCCGAGGTTGTCGCCGTGCCAGGCAACCGAGTCGCTGCCGTCGCGGTAGTAGCAGCAGCCGGCCGTCACGAACGGCTCACCCAGCTCGGGCCGGTAGTGGGCGGTGAGCGCATCCCGCGCCTCGGTGAGCACCGGATGGGGCAGCCCGGCGCCGATGCCGTAGGTGTGCACCAGCCGGGGCACGTCGACGACGCGGTCGTACATCTCCCGGCTCTCCGCGCGCCACGGGATGTCGGCCACCAGCTGTGGGAACAGCTCATCGGCGCCGGCGAACCAGCCGGGGAGTACGTCGACCCAGGCGCCAGCACTCAACGGCGTACGACTGATCCGGCCGTCCAACGGACCGATCGAGATCGTCTGCTCGTCGAAGAGCGAGGGCTGGAACGCCACGGACATGCGACCACGATAGCAAACAGGTCGAACACGTGTTCGATATCTACCCGAGCGTGTCAAGCGGTGACGACGTCACCGGCGCGGGTGGCCGGGCGACGTCGTCGGGCTGCGGCCGGATGCCATTGACCGACTCGGGCAGGTGTCGCTCGAGGTCGCCGATGGCCAGCACGCCAACCACGGCGCAGCCGACGATCAGCGAGAGGATCCAGATGTTGCCGTGACCGTGGCCGATCAGCGCTCCGGCGATGGGCGGCGCGATGACCGAGGCGAGCTGGAACGACCCGGCGCTCAGCGCGTTGTAGCGGCCGCGAAGGTGGTCCGGAGCAAGGTCGTTGACCATCGCGGGAATGGTGGGCTGGAGCAGGGTCTCACCGAGCGCGAAGACCGAGGCGCAGGCGGCGACCAGCAACGTCGCACCGAGCGTGCCGGGGACCAGCCCGGCCGCTCCGAGGCAGAGCCACGACCCGGCCCAGATGAACCCCATCACCGCGACCACCCGGGTCCGTCTGCGGCCCTCGATGCGTTTCAGGACGACGAGCTGCAGCAGCACGATCACCAGGGTGTTCGCGGCGAACGCGAAGCCGAGGCCCCTCGTCGAGACCTCGCCGATCACCCGGGCGTACGCCGGCATGCCGGTGTTGAGCTGGGCGTAGCCGACGAACGCGCTCACGAAGGTGAGCACCGTCAGCGGGAGTACCGCGGGCCGCCGCAGCACCGCGAGGTAGCTGACCTTCTCGTCTGCTGTGTCGGGGTCGTGCTGGGCCCGGCCGGTCAGGTGACGCAGCGGCACCAGCAACAAGAAGAGGGCGGGGAGGTAGCTGGCGGCGTCGACCAGGTAGATCGTCTGGAACGTGATCAGCCGGTCCACGTCGACGAAGAAGCCGCCGATCACACCGCCGATGCCGATCCCGAGGTTGAGCAGGGTGAAGTTCACCCCGAAGTAGCGCTGCCGGATGTCCGAGGACACCACCGAGGAGACCAGCGTGTTCGCTGCCGGCCAGCTCATCCCGAAGGCGATGCCGTTGAGCATCAGGCCCACTGCGGCGAGCGGGCGGGTGCTGGCAAACGCCATCACCAGCTCGCCGGTGCCGATCGCGAACAGCGACGCGATCAGCACCCGTCGGCCGCCGAACCTGTCGATCAGCGAGCCACCGGGACCCACCGCGATGAACCCCGCCAGCGGCGGCACGCCGAGCAGCAACCCGGTGTCACTGAGCGAGAAGTTGCGCACCTCGTGGAGGTAGACGACCCAGAACGGCATGACCAGGCCGGTGCCGATGAACTCGAACGCAACGACGGAGAGCAGCAGCTTGCCTTCGCGCGGCAGGTCGTGCCAGAACGACGCGAGAGTGGGCCGGGACGTGGTCGGTGAGGACATCGACTGGAGTCTGACATCGAGCACCGACAAGTCGCACCGGGTTTTCCGGCGGCGGGAGACCCCGCGCCCGGAGCGGGGCGAAGCGGACTAATTCAATTAGACTCCGGCGGAACTGCCCTGTGGATAACCTGTGTCCGGTCGAGGCAGTTGAGGAGCCGAGGTTGACGGAGGAGCGGCACCGCAAGCCTGAGCGCGGGCTGAAACACGTCCTCGTCCGGGAGTACGTGCGTTCTCTCGTGGTGAACGCCGAACCCGGCACGTCGGCGCCTTCCGAGCGCGAGCTGGTCCAGCAGTTCGGGGTCGCCCGAATGACCGTTCGCCATGCCCTCGACGCGCTCGTCGGACAGGGTCTGCTCGAACGGATCCCCGGCCGGGGCACTTTCGTCACCAAGCCGCTGATCGACATGCAGATGCGGCTCTCGTCGTACACCGAGGAGATGGAGCGGCGCGGCAAGAAGCCCGAGTCGCGCACCCTGCTCGCCCGCCGGGAGACCGCCGGCCCCGGAGTGTCTCGAGCCCTCGAGCTCGAGGAGGGTACGTCGATCGTGCACTGGCAGCGCCTCCGGCAGGCGGACGGGATGCCGATGGCGATCCAGCACGTCTACCTCTCGCTGGAGACGTTTCCGAACTTCCTGGACGAGGCCCCCCCGGCGAGTCTCTACTCCTGGTTCGCCGACCGCGACCTGATGCCCACTTGGGGCGAGGACTCCGTGCTGGCCGCCAACGCGACCGAGGAAGAGGCCACGCTGCTCGAGCTCGATCCCGGCACCCCGGTCCTGCACATCTCCCGTCGGGCGTTCTGCCGGGAGATCGCGGTCGAGGTGACCCGCAGCGTCTACCGGGCCGACCGCTACACGCTCTGGGTGCCGGTGCTCCGGCCCGAGCACCAGCGCTAGAGGCCGCCCACCGGCGCGACAGCGATGCCGGACTTCTCGCAGACCCAGGTCGGGTCGGGCCCGCCCAGATCGGGATGCACGTAGAGCGCGTGCGGGTCCAGGTCGTCGCACGCCTTGCAGAGTGGCCAGCGGCCGGCGGTCTCGAGCAGGCCGTCCTGGACGTCCTGCGCGACCAGTCCGGTGATGAAGTCGCGCCCGTCCGCCCATTGGTCGAGCCACCAGCCGCGGTCGGCGACCGCGTTCTCCAGCAGGGAGACTCCCTGCGGGTCCGCGGCCCCGGTTGCCTCGAGGTCATGCAACACGAGGGCTCGTGCGGTCATCAGTGCGGTTGTCTGGGGCCGGTCTGCTGTCACGATGTCCATTGTGACTCCCGGTAACCAACCCGCAGCCGAGCCGTCGGCTCTGCTCGAGGTCGTCGTACTCCATCCGCAGGACGCGATCGCCGCCCATGACGGCGGCGCCGACCGGCTGTTGTTGCTGGCTTCTCCGGAGAGCGGCGGACGCTCGCCGGAGGTCGCCGCCGTCTCGGCGATCGTGCGTGAGACCGACCTCCCGGTGCGGGTGCTGCTCAGGTCTGCCGCGGGGATCGACGACTTCAACCGGCTGATCGAGCTCGGCACGGACTATCTCTCGCTCGGTGCCACCGGGCTTTCGTTCGGCTTCCTCGACCGCGATCTCGAGGTCGACCGCGATGCCTGTGCCGAGCTGGCCCGTGAGCTGGGCGACGTGGCGTGGTCGTTCAGCCGGGACTTCGACTCGACGCTTGAGCCGGACCGCGCCTGGCGCGACGTACTGACCCTGCCCGGTCTCGACGCCGTCACCTCGGCCGGCTCCACCCGTGGGCTCCCGGTCGGTGCGGACGACGTGATCAGGCGTGCCTCGGGGTCGCCGGCCGTCGCCACCCTGGTGCTGGCCAGTGGCGGGCTGTCCCCGGACCAGGTGCCCTGGCTGGTGCGGGCCGGAGTACGCCAGTTCGGCGTGGGTGCATCGGTGCGGCAGGACCGCTCCTGGACCAAGGCGTACGTCGACCCGGCGCAGGTGCGTTCCTGGCGGATGCTGCTCGACGACTCCCTGAGCCGGGCCCTCGGGATACCGGTCGATTGATCCTCATCGACCCTCCCAACGCGGCCGGCCACGGGCGGTTGTGGTCACACCTCGCGTCGGACACGTCGTTCGAGGAGCTGCACGAGTTCGCCCGCCTCATCGGAGTACCGGAGCGGGGGTTCGATCGCGACCACTACGACGTGCCGTCCGAGTGGTACGACCGGGTCGTCGCTGCCGGTGCGACCCCGATCAGCAGCCGCGCACTGGTGGCCCGGCTGATCAAGGCGGGCCTGCGACGGCGGAAGGCTCGCCCCTGAGTGACTCGGGTGGCTGAGCGTCCGGACGCGGAGGCGTCAGGCACTCAGCTCGCGGAGCAGGTTGGCGCGGGCCGGTTGCTCCCACATCCGTTGTGCAGCAGGGCAGTGGAAGAGTGTGGGCTTGTCCAGCAGGTCCTCAAGGATCGCCCTCCGGCCGGCCCTGAAGTCGGGATCGGGGACCTCGGCGTACTCCGACCGGACCCCGGTGACGTACTCCGCATAGCGCTCAGGACCGGCCGCGAGGATGGCGAGGTCGGCATCGCAGAGCAGCTGGCCGTTGAGGTCGTCCTCGGCCGGACGATGTGTCTCGGTGAGCCGCACCAGCCTGGCCACCTCGTCGACCAGCCGAGGTGGCGCGTCGATCGTGGCGAGCTCGCGTTCGGCCATGAGCGCGGAGCGCTCCTCGTTGGTTTCGCCTGCACTGGCAGGGGATTCGTAGACCGCGTCGTGGAACCAGGCGGCGAGCAGGACGGCATCCCGGTCGGCGTACTCCGCGGGCATCAGCTCGTCGAGGTGCTCGAGGACCTCGCTCAGGTGTTGAAGGTCGTGGTAGCCGCGACCCTGGCCGTACGCGGCGATCAGCCGGTCGCGGATCTGGGTGTCACCGGCCAGGACGTCCGGCCACCAGCGATCGAGGTCCATGCCCCGACCCTATGGCCGGGAGCCAACGACTGTGCGGTTGATCCGAGCCACCAGGTGACACCGATCAACCGCGTTGTCGGTCGGGAGAGCCGAGAGCGGTGGGCAGGTCCTGCTCATGCAGGATCACCAGCGACGTGACGGCGCGGGTGAGGCAGACGTAGAGACGGCGGAGGCCGGTGAGCTCGTCGGGCTCGCCTGCCACGATCGCGGCCGGCTCGATCAGGATGACGTGGTCGAACTCAAGGCCCTTGGCGAGCGAAGCGGGCACGACATCGAGGCGGGCGTCGAACTCCACCTCGTCACTGCCAGAGGTCCCGACGACCGCGTGGGGGATGTCGGCGAGAGCAGGAATCAGCTTGTGCAGCAGGGCATCCGGGACGATCAGGCCGACTGATCCGACGCGCGAGAGCGTGGTCTCGACGACTTCTCGGGTCCGCTCGACCAGCCGGCGCGTGCGTTCGACGGCGAGCTCTCCGCGGGTACGTCGGACCGACACCGGCGGCTCGAGCTCGGGAGCGATCAGCGGCAGCAGCCGCGCGGCGTACTCGATCACCTCGCCCGGCACCCGGAACCCACGGGTCAGCTGGTCGATCACGGCGTCGGGCTTGCCGAGGTGCGCGAGCGCAACCGGCCAGGACCGCACGCCCCAGGGTGTGGTTGCCTGGGCCAGATCGCCAAGCACAGTTGCCGATCCGGTCGAACAGCGCCGACCGACGGCCCGCAGCATCATCGGGGAGAGGTCCTGTGCTTCGTCGGCCACGACGTGTCCCAGCGAGGCCTCGCGGGAGACGAGGTCCGCGGCCTCGTCGACGAGGACGGCGTCGGCGAGGGACCACGGTGCCGACGCCGGTGCCCGACCCGCCTTGGGCCAGAGCAGCATCGCCTGTTCGTCCGGTGTGAGCACCTCGTAGGCAGCGTCGGCCAGGAACTCTGCGTCGGTCAGGAGCCGCAACACCAGCCGTGCCGGGTCGGTCGCGGGCCACAGTGCAGCGGCGTACTTCTTGACGGGTCCGCTCCGCGCGATCGCATCCTGCACCCGGTCGTCGGGGGAGTCGCCGGCGTCCTCCATCCTGGTGAGGATCGTGTGGGCGAGACGCTGCGGGAGCATGGCCCGGGCGGCGCCGTAGCGGACCCCACGCGCCCGGAGCGCGGCGACGATCTCCTCGGCCTGGTAGGCGGCCACGCGCCAGCGTGACGAGCCGCGTGGCACGACGAGCCCTTCGGTCGGTGGCACCAGGCCGGCCCAGAGCCCGTTGGCAAGGACGGTCGCCATCCGCGCGTCACCCTTCAGGGTCGCCACCGGCGCCGGGTCGACTCCTCGCAGGGCCGCCTTCGGGTGCAGCCCGGTCAGCGTGGTGGTGACGAGCTCCTCGATGGTGGTCTGTTTCGCGTCGATCTCGCCGAGGGCCGGCAGCACGTCGCCGATGTAACGCAGGAACGACGCGTTCGGCCCGACGACGAGGACGCCCTGGCGGGTGAGCTGGTCACGGTGCGCATAGAGGAGGTACGCCGCGCGGTGCAGCCCGACGGCGGTCTTGCCGGTGCCCGGAGCTCCCTGCACACAGACCGAGCTCGACAGGTCGGCCCGCACGATCACGTCCTGCTCCGGCTGGATGGTGGCGACGATGTCGCGCATCGGTCCGACGCGGGGTCGCTCGATCTCGGCCTCGAGGATCGTTGAAAATGCGGCGGAGTCACTGTTCGGCAGCAGCGACTCGTCCTCGAAGCTGGTCAGCTCACCGTGGACGAAGCCGTAGCGGCGGCGCAGGCCGACACCCATGGGCTCGGACTTGCTGGCCCGGTAGAACGGCAGGCTGACCGGCGCCCGCCAGTCCACGACCATCGGGTCGCCGAGGTCGTCACTGACATGGCGGCGGCCGACGTGAAGGCTTTCGCCGCCGACCTCCGAAGCATCATCGAGGTAGTCGAGGCGGCCGAAGAACAGCGGCACGGTCGGGTCGTCCGCCAGGGCCTTGCGCCGGGCCGCGAACGCAGTCTCGAGGAACTGCCGGCTGACCCAGTCGCCGGCGGCATCGGAGTCGAGGGCGTCGGTCCTGGCACGCATCCGGGCGAGTGCCACGCGGGAGTCGGTGAGGTGGTGGCGTTCAGCTTCGAGGGCAGGGTCAACTTCGGGCACGAGCATTCCTCCGCAGGTCGCGGGGTGTGTGTGGGGGCCGGGTGACGTTATCAGCGGCGTACGCCCGCGGTCATCGGATTTTTCACCGATCTGAGCGATTCCCGAAAAGATTGCGGCAGATCTGTGGACATCGGACCGATTCTCGGGGGATCCTCGCCAAGTCCGGACTTCGCCGGGCGACTCGGGAGGGAATCCGAATCGTGAAACGCATCTTCGCCGTTCTTGCCACTGCGGCCTTGTCCGTCACTGTCCTCGGCACCGGCACGGCCCAGGCCGCAGTTCCGGCTGCCGCGCCGGTGCGTCCGGCCGTCTACACCCCACCGCCGCTGGTCTGGTCGGCCTGCCCGGCCTCGCTGGAGGGCCTGCAGTGCGCGACCCTGGTGGTCCCGCTCGACTACAGCAAGCCGACGGGCCCCACGATCCGGCTCGCGGTCAGCCGGGCCGTGCACACCTCCTCGGACTACAAGGGCGTGATGCTGGTGAACCCGGGTGGCCCCGGTGCCCCCGGCACGGGCATGCCGTACCTCCAGCAGTACGTCCCCAACCACACGGGTGAGAAGTACGACTGGATCGGCTGGGACCCGCGCGGCGTCGGATCGAGTACGCCGGCCCTGCACTGCAACAACCACTACGACACCCCCGACCGGCCGTCGTTCGTGCCGATCGTGCCGCGGCTGCTGACCTACTGGCTGGGCCACACGAAGAAGTACGCGAAGGCCTGTGGCAAGAGCGCCGCCAAGGAGCTGCTGCCCCACATGAAGACGACGGACACCGTTGCCGACATGGAGAGCCTGCGGATCGCACTCGGCGTCACCAAGATCAGCTACTACGGCTTCTCCTACGGCACCTACCTCGGTCAGGTCTACGCGACCCTGCACCCGGGCCAGGTCGACAAGATGATCTTCGACGGCGTGGTCAACCCGCACCGGGTCTGGTACGGCGCCAACCTCGACCAGGACGCGCAGTTCGACCGGAACATCACCACCTACTTCAAGTACCTCGCCAAGCACCACACCTGGTTCCACCTCGGCACCAGCTGGAGGAGCATCAAGGCGGGTTACTACAAGGAGATCAAGAAGCTGCGCAAGCACCCGTCGGCAAGTGGCCGGCTCGGTCCTGACGAGCTCACCGACGGCATGCTCGGCGCCGGCTACTACGTCTACGGCTGGAACGGCACCGGCAAGGCGTACGCCGCGCTGATCCACCACAACAAGGGCGCGGCGATGTACCACCTCTACGCGGACGGCGTGGTCGGCGACGACAACGGCTTCGCGACGTACAACGCCACCCAGTGCACGGACGTGTCGTGGCCGGGCTGGGCGAAGACGAAGCGGGACACGATCCGGGTCAACAGGTCGCACCCGTTCCTGACCTGGGACAACACCTGGTACAACGCGCCCTGCCTGAACTGGCCCGCCAAGTCCGGCACCAAGGTGAAGATCAGGGGATCCCTCGTCACCTCGAAGGTGCTGCTGATCAACGAGACCGACGACGCGGCAACGCCCTACAGCGGTGCGCTCACGGTGCGGTCGATGTTCCCGACGGCTTCACTGATCCAGGGCGTCGGCGGGACGACCCATGCGGGTTCGCTCTCGGGCGTGGCGTGCACGGACGACGCCATCTCGACCTATCTCGAGACCGGGGTCACGCCGACCCGGAAGGCCGGCCGTCGTGCCGACCTGAACTGTCCGCCGGTGCCTCCCTCGACGGACCCGAACACCGGTCGGATGGCCGTCACCGGAGGAATGCCCGCGAACGTGCGAGCGATCCTGATCCGCGCCCAGGCGCTGGGCGAACGCGGCTGAGCGAAACGCGTCTGATCAGCTGGTCCTGCCTCGGCCGTCCTACGACAGCCGGGGCAGGACTCTTTGACTCCCGTTGACTCCCGCCGGGCTGGACCGCAGGTCAGCTCGCAATCAGCAGGACGAGGCCAAGGCCGATCGCCACGAGGCCGAACATCAGCGTCACGACCCGGAGCATGGCGGGCTGCCGTGGCGCGAAGCGCGAGAGCGCGAGCACGGCGACTCCCGCGATCTCCAGGCCAACCCATCCTGCGCCCGTCGCGAGCGCCATTGTCAGGAAGAGCCCGTAGATGACGGCCAGCCCGGCGATCAGCAACGTCAGGTGACGGACCCACTCCGGGGAGGCGGTCGGCTGGCGGGTCTGGCTCATGCAGGCAGCCTAGATCAGCGCGTCTTCGGCGGGAGCGGAAAGAACATGCTCGTTCTTGCGGCGTACGCCGGATAGCCGGGGCGCTTCATCATCGTCTTCTCGAGCAGGCGCGCCCCGGTGGCGAAGACCAGGAAGTAGGTCATCACGATCGGTGATGCGATGGTCAGTACGCCGGGCCAGACGTCGGCGGCGATCAGCCAGAGGCCCCACCACACGCAGGCATCGCCGAAGTAGTTCGGGTGCCGGGTCCAGCCCCAGAGCCCGCGGTCCATGACCGGGCCCCGGTCCGGATCGGCCTTGTATGCCGCGAGCTGGGCGTCACCGAGCGACTCGAAGAGCACCCCGACCACCCAGAGCGCGACACCGATCCAGGCGACCACACCGAGCCTGCCGTCGGCGACGGCCGCCACCTGGAGCGGCCACGAGACGAACCAGATCGAGATGCCCTGCGGGATCCACACCTTGAGCAGCGCGCCGCCAGGTCCGGCGGCGAGAAGCGTGGCGTAGCGAGGGTCCTCCCCGTGTCCGCGGCTGCGCTTGAAGATGTGCCAGGACAGCCGCAACCCCCACAGCCCCACGAGCACGACCAGCAGCCACCGGCGTGCGGGCGAACTGTCGCCGAGCACGGCGCAGGCGAGGGCGACCACTGCGAGTGTCACGCCCCAGGTGACGTCGACGACGGACACCCGGCCGCTCCTGCGGGCGGCGTACGCCGTGACGAACATCGCGAGAGCAGCGATCACGGCGGACGCACCACTGACGAGCAGGAACATTCTCACCAGTCACGCACCCAGGGCATGCCTGAGTGTCCCGCATGGTCAGGGCGTACGGCGAGGATCTGGTCGACGCCCATCCGGCCGTCGCGGAACGCCATCGCGCCGCCGACGAGGTAGAGCCGCCAGACCCGAGCGACCTCCGCGCCGACCAGCTCGACGACGCGGTCCTGGTTGGACTCGAACGCGTCGATCCAGGCGGCGACGGTGCGGACGTAGTGCTCCCGGAGACCGTGGACGTCGCGGACCTCGAGGCCGCCGTCCTCGATCAGGGCAACGGTCTCGCCGACCGGCCGCATGTGCATGTCCGGAGCGATGAACGACTCGATGAACGGGCCGCCGCCGGAATGCCTGCCACGGCGGGACATCTGCTGGATGAGTACGCGTCCGCCGGGTCGGACATTGCGGCGCAGCACCTCGACGTAGGTCGGGTAGTTGGCCTGACCGACGTGCTCGCCCATCTCGATCGAGGCGACCGCGTCGTAGCCACCGGTGGTCGAGCCTGCTCCGGTGGTCGAGCTTGTCGAGACCACCTCGCGGTAGTCCTGGAGGCGGATCTCGACGCGATCCTCCAGGCCACGCTCGCGAATCCGTTCGTCGATGAACTTCTTCTGCTCGGCGGCGATGGTCACGCCCGTCACGCGAGCGCCGTACGCCTCGGCCGCGTGCAGCGACAGCGAGCCCCAGCCGCAACCGACGTCGAGGAAGCGCAGGTCGGGCTTGTCGAGACCGACCTTGCGGCAGACCAGGTCAAGCTTCGCGCGCTGCGCGTCCTCGAGGGTGAAGCCTGGCTCCTCCGAGGTCCAGTAGCCCGAGGAGTAGGCCATGTGCGGGTCAAGGATCAGGGAGTAGAACTCGTTGGAGAGGTCGTAGTGGTGGCTGATCGACAACCGGTCGCGGGCCAGGCTGTGCAGGCGTCCCTTGATCTGCGCCTGGCTCGCCGGGGGAGTGGCCGGTAGCCCGAGAGCGCCGAGCTCGCGCGCCGTCCGGAGCAGGCTGGCCACCGTCGACGGCGTCGGTCGGACGGACGACAGGCTGCGCTCACGAGCAACCTTCCAGACCTGGGTCAGGGCCGCGTCCACGTCGCCGAGGATGTCGAGCTCACCGGTGACGTAGGCCTGGGCGGCTCCTAGCTCACCCGGATGCCAGAGCAGCCGCCGAAGCACCTGCGGTGAGTTGAGTACGACGTGGGGCGCGCTGTCGGGACCGGCTGTGCTGCCGTCCCACGCCGTCAGGTGGACCGGCAGTTCGCCACCCACCAAGGGGATCAACGCCTGCTCGAGTCGTTGTGCGACGTTCATCGGGCTTCCGTCACCGGCCGGGTGAAGGTGATCTGCTGGACGTCGATGTAGCCAGCCGCGAAGCCTGCCTCGCTGTAGGCGAGGTAGAGATGCCACATCCGCTCGAAGGTCGGGTCGAAGCCGAGCTCGGTGATCCGGTCGTGCGCGGACTGGAACTGCTCGTCCCACAACCGCAGCGTGCGCGCGTAGTGCCGGCCCATCGAGAGCCGCCTGTTGACCCGCAGGGTGGTGTGGTCGCGGGTCACGTCGGCGATCGCCTCGGTGCTGGGCAGGAAGCCACCTGGGAAGATGTACTTGTTGATCCAGGTCCAGGTCTGCCGGGTCGCGAGCATCCGGTCGTGCGGCATCGTGATCGCCTGGATGGCCGCAATCCCTTGCGGGGCAAGGACTTCGTCGATCTTCTTGAAGTAGGTCGGCCAGAACTCGTGGCCCACCGCCTCGATCATCTCGACACTCAGCACCGCGTCGTACTCACCGTCGACGAGTCGGTAGTCGCACAGCACGACCGTCACCCGGTCGGCGTACCCGGCAGCGGCAATGCGCTCCTGGGCCAGTGCCTGCTGCTCGCTGGAGAGGGTCACCGAGTGGACGTTCGCACCCCGGGCGGCTGCGCGGATCGCGAGCTCGCCCCAGCCGGTGCCGATCTCCAGCACCCGGGTGCCCTCGCCGACCTGCGCCTGGTCGAGCAGCCGGTCGATCTTGCGCTCCTGGGCGGCCGCGAGGTCGGACCAGCCGGCCGCCGCGGGATCGCCCGCGAAGAGCGCGGAGGAGTAGCTCAGCGTCTCGTCGAGGAAGGCCGCGAACAGGTCGTTGGAGAGGTCGTAGTGCCGGGCGACGTTGCCACGGGTCTGCTGGACGGTGTTGGTGTCGGACTCGGGTTGGCGGAAGACGTAGAGCGCACGGAGCTTCTGCATCCACTGTGGCACCAGCGTCGCGATCTCGCGGCACAGCTCCGTCAGCACGGCCGCGACATCGGGGGAGTCCCAGTCGCCGGCCATGTAGGACTCACCGAAGCCGATCAGGCCATGGGCGCCGACCCGGGCGAAGAAGGCGTCGGGGTGCTGCAGGTACATCTCCGGGCACCCGTCCTTGCCACCGCCGATCGTCCGGCCGTCATTGAGGTGGATGCGCACCGGGAGCCGGCGTACGGCCTGGTGGAAGATGCCGCTCGCGATCCGTGCCCTGACCTTCGTGGACAACGAGGGCGTCGGCGGGGTCAGGTCCGGCCAGCGCTCAAGGTCCAGGGCTGCGCCCGGGCCGGGGCCCAGCTGGCCGCGCCGGTGCTTCGGGTGGTCGAGCCCGCGCTTCGGGTGGTCGAGCCCAGTCGAGACCCGGTCATCTGTCGTGGTCACGTCGCGTCCTCCTGGTTCGAGGGGCGCGGCTGGATCTTGAGCCCGCGCGCCCAGAGCTTGATGCCCTGGACCTTGATCCGGGCCATCGCGATCAGTGGTGCAAGAGGCATTCGGAGCACGGCGCGGATCAGACTGGTCCGACCGGCAAGTTGTCGGTCGCCGCGCATGGTGGCGACGAACGGTGGCTGGCCCTCGCGGTGCAGGGTCACGGAGACCCGGAGCGTCTCGCCGGGCAGCGGCGCGACGACTTCGTACTCGCCGCTCACGTCGTTGAACGGAGAGACGTAGAGCTCCTTGCCGACCCGGGCGGCGCCGCGCTCGTCGGGATGGACGAGGTAGGCATGCCGGCCGCCGTAGGTGTTGTGCACCTCGATGACGACACCGGCGAGCGACTCGTCGGCCCGGTAGCACCAGAACAGGCTGATCGGGTTGAAGACGTAGCCGAGCACCCGGGCCTGGCTGAGCATCAGGACTCGGCCACCGCCGAGGTCGATCCCGTTGCCGGCAAGGAAGGCGTCGATGTTCTCGCGAAGCGTGCGGTTGGGATCGCCGATGTGGTCGCCGGCCTCGAACGTGGCCAGGCCGCGGTGCCGAGGGAGGTCGTCCAGGTCGGTCAGCCAGGTGTAGGACCGGTAGCTGAAGACGTTGCGGACCGGCGCCGTGCGGGCGTGGCCGATGGTGGTGCGGTAGATGCGGGGGGTCTCGACTGCGCGGGTCCGCACGGGCCACCGGCCGCCGAGGTACTCGGCGGCCTTCAGCCCCGACAGTGCACCGTCCTCGTGGAAGCCCCAGCCGTGCCAGGCGCCGGCAAAGGCAATCCGGTCGGTGTTGATCTCGGGCAGTCGCCGCTGGGCAGCGACCGAGCTGGGGTTGTAGGTCGGGTGGGCGTATTCGCGGGTGGCGATCACCCGGGCCGGGTCGACGATGTCGGTGCCGTTGAGGGTGACCAGGTACCTGGTCTCGACGAGCTCGACCACCGGAGCAGGCTCGACCACCGGAGCACGCGTGGGGAGCCGCATCAACCGGCTGATGTCATAGGTCACCAGCACCCGGCCGTCGTCCTCGGCCCGGCGCTGATAGTTCCAGCTGGCCCGGGCGTTCTTGCTGGGAGGAAGCAAGGAGGTGTCGGTGTGCAGCTGGGCGATGTTGGCGGAGAACTCGAACGCGCTGAGCACCTGGTGCTGCAGGGGAGTCGCCTCGGTGAGCAAGGCCAGCGCCTGGTCCGGGTGGGTCGCAACCACCACGGCGTCGTACGGCGTGACCGTGCCGCTGTCGTCGGTGACCTGAACGCGGTCGGCCGTCTCGGCGATGGCCGTGATCTTGTGACCGAGCCGGATGTCGTCGAGGTGCGCGGCCACCCGGGTGACGTACTCCCGGGAGCCTCCGGTCACCGTCCGCCAGGTCGGCGACCCGAAGACCGTGAGCATGCCGTGGTGCTCGAGAAACGTGAAGAGGTAGCGCGCCGGATAGTCCAGCGCCACCCCGGGGTCGCAGGACCACACGCACGCGACGAGGGGCGTCATGAAGTGCTTGCAGAAGTACGCCGAGTAGCGACCGGCCTCGAGGAACTCCGCGAGTGTCAGCTCGTCCGGGGGATCTCCGGCGGTCGAGCTCGGTGAGACCAGCACCTTCCGGGCCTGCCGGTGGAAGCGGGTGATCTCGGCGAGCATCCGCAGGTAACGAGGGTTGCCGACGTTGGCCCGGGTGGGGAAGAGGCCGCGGCGACCGAGCGCGCCGGCGTACTCCAGACCGGAAGCCTGATCGACCACCGACATCGACATGTCGGACTCCTGCGTCGGCACCCCGAGCTCGTCGAAGAGCCGCAGGAGTGTCGGATAGGTCCGCTCGTTGTGCACGATGAATCCGGTGTCGACCCGGATGACGGAGTGGCCGTCAGCTGTCTCCACGTCGTGGGTGTCTGCGTGGCCCCCCAGGCGGTCGTTGGCTTCGTAGACAGTGACGTGGCTCTCCTTGGCCAGCACGTACGCCGCGACCAGTCCGGAGACGCCGCTGCCGACCACGGCAATCCGGCGGGTCATGTCGCCGGGAACTCGACGACGCCGACGGCGGGGAGACTGGGGTGCTCCGATCCGGACTTCGGCTCGATCGTGATGCCGGCGCCTGCGGCGTGTGCCGAGTTGCCCGTGAGCACCATCGTCGTGTCGTGACCGGACTTCAGCAGGCCCGCGGGCATCATCGTGCCGTCGATCAGCAGCCAGAGCTCGTAGGCCTTTCCGGCGGGCGGGTTCGAGATCCCGTCGGTGACCACCACCGCATGACCGATCGACGCCGAGTTGACCAGGGTGGCAGTCCCGTTGCCGATCTTCACCTCGTGGCGGACGGCGTCGTGGGCGGTCAGCACCCGGTCGGCCAGCGAGACCTGCTGGGTGTTGTCGCTGGTCCACGGATGGACGGCGACCGTGCCGCCGCCGACGACGAGTGCGGTCACAGCGGCAGCCACCAGACGCGGGAAGTAACGGCGAGCCGGTCGCGCGACCTTGGCCGTCTGCGGTGGCAGCCGGCGGACCTTGGTGATGTCGTCGAGGATCCGGGCGCGGAGCGCGGGCTGAGGGTCGCTCGGGATCATCTCGAGAAGCAGCGTCGCTGCCTCACGCAGGCTGGCCACCTCGGCCCGGCACGCGGCGCACTCGGCCAGGTGCTGCTCGAAGCGCGCGCGCTCGATGTCGTCGACCGCATCCATGGCATAGGCGCCGGAGAGCGCATGGATCTCGTTCATGACTCCACCCCCAAGGTGTCGCGGAGCCGGATCAGTCCGTCTCGGATTCGTGTCTTCGCCGTACCGAGCGGGAGATCCAGCATCGAGGCGATCTCGGTGTGCGTGTAGCCGCCGAAGTAGGCGAGTTCGAGAGCCCCCCGCTGGGCATCGGTGAGTGTGTGAAGTGCCTGCCGCACGCGGCGGGCCTCGAGCGAGGCCTGGGCGGCCTCGGCTGTCGAGTCGTGCTCGGTCTCGCGGGTGCGCTGCTCGTAGGTGACGTCGCGCCTGGTGCTCGCCTCAGCCGACCGGACCCGGTCGACTGCCCGGCGATGCGCGATCGTCATCATCCAGGAGAGCGGGCTGCCCTGGTCGTCGTCGAACCTGGTGCTCAGGCGCCAGATCTCGAGGAACACCTCCTGGGTGACCTCCTCGGACTGGGCGGGATCACGGATCACCCGAAGCACCAGGCCGTGGATCCGGCGGGAGGTGGCGTCGTACAACTCGGCGAAGGCGGCCTCGTCGCCGCGGGCGCTGGCCCTCAGCAGGCCGGTCAGCTGCGCGCGTTCGTCGAGCGGGTCACTCGCTGCGCCCTGTGGAGCTGCGTCGGGCCTGGGACGAAGACCGGCCATGCGACACATCCTTCCGTACGCCTCAGCAGTTGTCGCGAGTTGATTCGGAGCGGCGCGGACGCCGGATTGGCCCGATCTCGACTCCGTTGCCAGCGGGTGCTCGAGGGGGGATGCTCCGCTCATGACGATCCTCTTCAACAACATCACCTTCGACTGTGCGGATGCGCGGAAGCTCGGCACGTTCTGGTCCACCGTCACAGGCTGGAACCTCTACTACGACGACGATCCGGAGGTCGTGGTTGCGCCCTGTTTTCCGCCCCAGGGCATCGGGCTCCTGTTCATCCCGGTGCCCGAGGGCAAGACCGCAAAGAACCGGATTCACCTTGACTTCATGCCCGACACGGGCACCCGCGAGGAGGCCGTCGAAGCAGCGGTTGCCGCTGGCGCAACGGTCATTGCAGACCATCGCAAGGACGACGGCGCCGGCTGGGTGGTGCTGAGCGATCCCGAGGGAAACGAGTTCTGCATCGAACGCAGCAAGGCCGAGCGCGGTCCCGTTGCGCCCCGAGCGTTCCGACTCGGCAGCTGACCCGGGCCGGCCCGCCTTTGTTCCAACAGACTGATAAGCCTATTGTTACTAAATATGGGCCAGGACCTCTCTGAAACCGAGCGCGCGGCAGCCAGTCTCAAGCTCGCGATAGGGCGGATCGCGCGGCGGCTGCGTCGGGCGCACGCCGTGGGCGACCTGACGCTCTCCGAGGCATCCGTGGTGGCCCGGCTGGACCGGCACGGCGACACCACTCCCGGCGTCCTGGCTGACGAGGAGGGCGTGCGACCCCAGGCGATGGGCACCACGCTGGCCGCCCTCGAGGAACGTGCGCTGGTCGCTCGTCGGGGCGACGCCGCTGACGGCCGCCGGGTGCTGATGTCGCTGACCGACGCCGGCCGAGCCGTGCTGCAGGACCGGCGCTCCGAGAGCGTCCAGCTCATCGCGCACGTGCTCTCCGAGGACTTCACTCCTGCTGAGCGTCGCCGGCTCACAGCCGTGATCCCGCTGCTGGACCGGCTGGCTGAGCGCTTGTGACAGCAGCGCAAACCGAGTCGGACCGCTACAAGTGGGTGGCCCTGTCGAACACCACCCTCGGCGTCCTCATCTCCGCGATCGACGGCTCGATCGTGATCATCTCGCTGCCCGCGATCTTCCGTGGCATCGGCCTCGACCCGCTCGCCCCGGGCAACATCAGCTATCTGCTCTGGATGATCCTGGGCTACCTGCTCGTCTCCGCTGTGCTCGTGGTCTCGCTCGGTCGGCTCGGCGACATGTTCGGCCGGGTCAAGATGTACAACTTCGGCTTCGTCATCTTCGCCGCGGCCTCCCTCGCACTCTCCCTCGATCCGTACCGGCACGGAGCGGGAGCGCTGTGGCTGATCGGCTGGCGGGTGGTGCAGGCGTTCGGCGGCGCCATGCTCACCGGCAACTCGGCGGCGATCCTCACCGACGCGTTCCCCGCTTCACAGCGCGGGATGGCCCTGGGTGTCAACCAGATCACCGCGCTCGCCGGACAGTTCCTCGGCCTGGTCGTCGGTGGCCTGCTTGCTGCCATCGACTGGCACGCCGTGTTCTGGGTGAGCGTTCCGGTCGGCGTGTTCGGGTCGATCTGGTCCTACCGCAGCCTGCGCGAGGTCGGGTCCCGTCGGCCCGCGAGGATCGACTGGGCCGGGACGCTCACGTTCACGGCCGGCCTCAGCGGCGTCCTCGCTGCCATCACCTACGGCATCCAGCCGTACGGCGGACACGCGACCGGCTGGACCAACCCCGTCGTGATCGCCGGGCTCGGCGGCGGGCTGCTCCTGCTGGTGGCGTTCTGCGCTGTGGAGAACAAGGTCGCCGAACCGATGTTCCGGCTCGGGCTGTTCCGTGTGCGGGCCTTCGCAGCCGGCAATCTCGCCGCCCTGCTCACCTCAGTCGCCCGAGGCGGCCTGCAGTTCATGCTGATCATCTGGCTGCAGGGGATCTGGTTGCCGATCCACGGCTATGACTATGAGCAGACCCCTTTGTGGGCAGGGATCTACATGCTCCCGTTGACCGTCGGCTTCCTCATCGCGGGTCCGGCATCGGGCTACCTGTCCGACCGGTTCGGGGCCCGGCTCTTCTCGACGGGAGGGCTCTGCCTGGTCGCGCTGTCGTTCGTCGGGCTGATCGCGCTCCCGGTCGACTTCGACTACCGGCTCTTCGCCGTGCTCCTCGTCGTCAGCGGCATCGGCCAGGGAATGTTCTCCGCCCCCAACACCTCCGCGATCATGAGCAGCGTCGATCCCGCGGAGCGTGGCGTCGCCTCGGGCATGCGATCGACCTTTCAGAACTCGGGTACGTCGTTGTCGATCGGCATCTTCTTCTCGCTGATGATCACCGGGCTCGCCTCGCGACTGCCGAGCGGACTCGAGAGCGGACTGACGTCCCAGGGCGTCCCGGCCGACACCGCGGCACATGTCGCGAACCTGCCACCGGTGAGCACGCTGTTCGCAGCGTTCCTCGGCAACAACCCGATCGCGCACCTGCTCTCGGGGACCGGCACGCTGCAACACCTGCCCGCGCACAACGTCGCCGTGCTGACCGGTCACACATTCTTCCCCCAGCTCGTCTCGGGCCCCTTTCACCACGGCCTGGAGATCGTCTTCACGGCAGCCGCCGTGATGGCCGTCATCGCGGCGATCGCCTCGCTGCTCCGCGGGCCGCACGAGCGGGCTGCTGCTCCCATCCTCGTAACCGCCTCATCCCTTCAAGCAGAACAGGACTGATTCCGATGACGAACAGTGCACTACTGGTCATGGACGTGCAGACAGACATCGTGCAGCGCCATCCCGCCGATCCCGGCTACCTCCAGCGGATCAACGTCGCCATCGCTGCCGCCCGCAAGATCGACGTGCCGGTGATCTACGTGGTGGTCGGCTTCCGGGCCGGGCACCCCGAGATCAGCCCGCGCAACAAGGCATTCTCGGTCGCCTCCTCGAGTGGTCGCCTCGTCCAGACCGACGCCGTGAACGCCGTCCACGACGCGGTTGCACCCGCGCCCGGCGACGTCGTCGTCACCAAGCGGCGGGTCAGTGCGTTCACCGGGAGTGATCTCGAAGTGGTGCTCCGGGCCAAGGGCATCGACGAGCTGGTGCTCTGTGGCATCGCCACCAGTGGCGTGGTGCTGTCCACCCTGCGGCAGGCCGCCGACCTCGACTACGGACTGGTCGTGCTGAGCGACGGCTGCCTCGACGCCGACGAAGAGGTGCACCGGGTGCTCACCGAGAAGGTCTTCCCCCGCCAGGCCGAGGTGATGACCATCGCGGAGTGGGCCAGCTGAGCACTCGACTCGTCAGATGTCGGCGGCGTCGACGATCCGGTAGGCGTAGCCCTGCTCGGCCAGGAAGCGCTGCCTGTTCTGGGCGAAGTCGGCGTCGACGGTGTCGCGGGAGACGATCGCGTAGAACCGGGCCGGCTTCTGCGTGCCATCGGCGCCGATCTCCTTGGGACGCAGCAACCGGCCGAGGCGCTGCGCCTCCTCCTGTCGCGATCCGAACGACCCGGACACCTGGATCGCCACGGCGGCAGAAGGCAGGTCGACGGAGAAGTTCGCGACCTTGGAGACGACCAGCAGGTCGATGTCACCGGTCCGGAACGCCTCGAAGAGCTCTTCGCGCTCCTTGACGGTCGTGGAGCCCTTGATCACAGGAGCGCCGAGGTGCTCGCCGAGCTCGTCGAGCTGGTCGAGGTACTGCCCGATCACGAGGGTCGGCTCACCCCGGTGCTGTTCGACGAGCTTCTCGGCGATCGTCGTCTTGGCGAAGGTGCACGCAGCCAGCCGGTAGCGCTCGTCAGGGTCGGCGGTCGCATAGGCAAGCCGCTCGCCCTCGGGCAGCGTGACACGGACCTCGACGCAGTCGGCCGGAGCGATCCAGCCCTGCGACTCGATGTCCTTCCACGGGGCGTCGTACCTCTTCGGACCGATCAGGCTGAACACGTCGCCCTCGCGGCCGTCCTCACGAACCAGGGTCGCAGTGAGGCCAATTCGACGGCGGGCCTGGAGATTCGCGGTCATCCGGAAGATCGGCGCGGGGAGCAGGTGCACCTCGTCGTACACGATCAGGCCCCAGTCCTTCGCGTCGAGCAGGTCGAGGTGCGGGTAGGCACCCTTCCGGCGCAGCGTGAGGACCTGGTACGTCGCGATGGTGACGGCTCGGACCTCCTTCTTCGCGCCGGAGTACTCACCGATCTCGTCCTCGGTCAGCGTGGTCCGCTTGAGCAGCTCTGCCTTCCACTGCCTGGCCGAGACGGTGTTGGTGACGAGGATCAGGGTGGTGGCCTGCGCGAGCGACATCGCGGCCGCTCCGACGATGGTCTTCCCAGCACCACAAGGGAGTACGACGACTCCGGAGCCGCCGTGCCAGAAGGACTCGGCAGCTTCCTTCTGGTACGCGCGAAGGTTCCAGCCCGTCTCGTCGAGGGCAATCGCGTGGGCCTCGCCGTCGACGTACCCCGCGAAGTCCTCGGCCGGCCAGCCCAGCTTCAGCAAGGCCTGCTTGAGGTTGCCGCGCTCACTGCCGTGGACCGCAACGGAGGTGTCGTCGATGCGCTCGCCGAGCATCCCGGCGACGCGCTTGGAGCGGACCACCTCTTCGAAGACGCCGCGTTCGGTGGAGCTCAGCACCAGCCCGTGCACCGGGTCCTTGTCCAGCCGCAGCCGGCCGTAGCGGGCCATCGTCTCGGCGACGTCGACGAGCAGCGAGTGCGGCACGGCGTAGCGGGAGTAGAGGAGCAGCGTGTCCACGACCTGCTCGGCGTCGTGGCCGGCGGCGCGGGCGTTCCAGAGACCCAGGGGTGTCAGCCGGTAGGTGTGGATGTGCTCGGGCGACCGCTCCAGCTCCGCGAACGGTGCGATCGCCTTGCGGCACTCGCTCGCCAGCTCGTGGTCGACCTCAAGCAGCAGCGTCTTGTCCGACTGGACGATCAGGGGGCCATCGTTCATTCGGAGTCCCCGCGGAAGCCGAGCGCAGCCAGTGCTTTCGTGGGGTGATCAGTCACCTGAAGAGTCTACGGACCGCCGGTGACACTCGTGACCACCTCGGGCCCGGCTCAGGCGGCCCGGACCCTGCGCAGCGTCGCCCAGGTCAGCCCGGCGAACACCACGGTTGCGACGGCCAGCCATCCGGTCATGGACATCGGGGTGAGGTCGCCGAACCAGTGCCAGATGTTGTCCCAGCCGTGTCGCCAGGTGAGGAGGACGGCCCCGCCACCGACGACCACGACCGTCGCGGGCGCGCCGATGACCAGCAACGAGCTGTTCCACCTGAACCAGACCGCGGCCACCAGCGCGCCGAGCATGAAGACGGCCAGGAACGCGACCGTGAACGCCACCCACAGGAGCGCAGGCGAAGTCCCGTGGAACCACGGCAGCTCGAAGAACGCGCCGTGCAGCCACCAGCCGTTGGTGAGCACCTCGAGCCGGTTGAGCACGAGGTACGCCGTCCCCATCACGAGGGCGAGCACCAGCCCGGTCATGCCGGTCCCCAGGGTGAACGCCCGTCGTGAGGAACCCATCCCGAGGGCGAACGGCAGGCCCCTCGTGACGCAGAGCATCGCTGCAGCGAGCACGAAGCAGTACACCGAGATCGCCGCGCCGGTGGTCCGGCTGCCGCTCGGCGGCTCCAGCGACCAGACCGCGACGTTGATCGCGAAGGAAGCGGCCAGGATCGAGGTAGGCATCAGGAACAGCGTGATCCGGTCGACCAGGTGCATCCTCATCACGGCAACGGATCGGTTCATCGTGCACCTCCAATGGTGCTCAGGGTGCGGTCAGCCGCCCCGGCTGTCTCGGAAAGTCCGGCTCGCACGACGAGGGTCTGCAAGGACACCGGCTGGATCTCCACGGACATGCTCTGCGCGAGTGCCCGCCGCTCGTCGTCGAGGCGGGCATCGACGGTGAGCGCGGTGTAGGCGCCCAGGGCCTCGCGGTGCAGGACCGGCAACCCGGCGGCAACGATCGCGACCCGGTCGTCCTTCCCGGTCAGCACGGTGGCGCGCTGGCGCAGGTCGTCGGCGGCACCGGCCATCACCAGCCGGCCGTCGTTGAGCACGAGTACGTCGGAGAGCAGTCCGCTGACCTCGTCGATCAGGTGCGTCGAGAGCACGATCGTGCGGGGGTTCTCGGCGTACTCCCGCAGGAGTACGTCGTAGAACTGCTGTCGTGCGGTCGCATCGAGGCCGAGGTACGGCTCGTCGAAGATCGTGATCGGCGCCCGCGAGGCCAGCCCGAGCAGGATGCCGACCGAGGAGCGCATCCCACGGGACAGCTTCTCGACCTGTCGCCCGGCAGGCAGCCGGAACTCCTCGACCAGCGAAGCCGCGAGCTCGGCATCCCAGTCGGGGTAGAAGTTCTCGCCCGCGGCGAGCACGTGACGAACCTTGAAGTTGTTGGGGTAGCGCTGGCTCTCGCGGATGAAGCACATCCGTGAGAGCACCTTGTCGTTCTCCAGCGGGTCCTCCCCGAACACCTTCACCGACCCTGAGGTCAGGAAGTCCTGCGCGGTGAGGAGGCTCATCAAGGTGGTCTTGCCAGCGCCGTTGCGCCCGAGCAGGCCGGTGATCGAGTTCTCGGAGATGCTCAGCGTGACGTCATCGAGTGCACGGACTCCGCGGTAGTTCTTGGTCACGTTGGTGGCTTCGATGAGCTCGTTCATCAGACCCGGCCTCCCTTGATCATCACGAGCAGGTGGCTCTGTTCGATGCCGAGACGGCGTGCCTCCGCCAGCAGTGGTTCGACGTACTCGCGCTGGAAATCGTCACGGCGAATCGCCAGGACCTTGTCGTGGGCGCCAGTGGAGACGAACATTCCGATGCCCCGTTTCTTGTAGAGAATTCCCGATGCGACCAGTTCGTTGAGGCCCTTGGCGGCGGTGGCCGGGTTGATCCGGTGGAACGCGGCCAGCTCGTTGGTGGACGGCGCCTGGCTCTCCTCGGGCAGCGTCCCGTCGAGGATCTGGCGCTCCAGGTCCTCGGCGATCTGCTGGAAGATCGGGCGACCGTCATCAATCACAGCGGGTCCTCTGGTCGGTTGGTTCATTACTTGACTAATGAACCACTGAACCAGGGCCGTGTCAACCTCGAGGACCAGAGCAGGATCAGAGCAGGCGTACGCCGGTGATCCGGTGCAACGCGAAGGACCGCTGTTCATCGGTCCGGTGGTCGAGCGCCCACAGCCGCCCGGCGTCGACCCGCAGCGGGTCGACGACCCGCTCGGTGGTGGCGCCATGGTTGTCGACGTACCCGATCCACACGGTGCGCCCGGACTCGGTGGCCTCACGCAGCGAACCGAGCAACGATGCGGGCGAGACCGGTGCGAGCCGGCTGGTGTCGACCTCGGCCGCTCGGTCGCCGGACCGGATGGCGCGCACCGTGGCGGTCACCCGGGCGGTCGTCCGGGCCGCGTCCCGGGCCTCGTTCGAGACGACGCCGGCGGAACGCGGTGTCCGGGCGCGGTACTCGTCGCGACGGACCACCCGGACGGTGCCGTCGGCCGCCTCGACGACCGGCGAGACGCCGAGCTCACGCAGCCGCGGAAGCAGTACGTCGAGAGGGACGTCGCTCACCACCACGGTCGGCGCGATCCGTCGCAACCGCAGGGAAGCGGCTCGCTGGTCGTGCACCAGGGTGGTCAGCACGGCCTCGTCGTCGCTGCGCAGGAAGCACTCGGCCATCCCGACCCTGACGTTGCCGAAGCGACGCGCGACGTCGTTGACGAGGTATTCCAGGGCCTGTGGGATCGGCGTACTCGATGCGGAGGCGAGGAAGCCGTGGATCTCGGCCGTCGACCAGCCGGAGTCGAAGGCGCGACGCACGGACTGCTCGGTGAAGCGGTACGTCGTCGCCCCGCCGCGCGACTCCACATCGGCGACGACGGCCAGGTCGCGGCCGAGCTCCTGTGACAACGGCCCCGGCGCGACGGCGGTGAGGTCGGCCTGCACCATCACCTGCTCGACCGCAGTCGGCAGCAGCGGCTCGAGTACGGCCACGACGGCTTCCGGGTCGTCGCCGAGCAGCGCACGACCATGCGTGGAGACCCCGCCGAGAGCCGTCACCCCGATCGCAGCAGCCTCCTCGACAGCCCACATCACCGCGTCCGAACGGTTCTTGGGCTGCCGCGGTCGGTGCCACGAGTTGAGAGCCAGCAGCGAGGGCAGGCCAGTCGTCGCGGCGAGCACCTCACCGGGAGGCAGGTCGGCGACCAGCTGCAACGCCGTACGCCGCGCCTCGCGGAGGCCCGGTCGTTCGAGCTCGGGAGCGAGTGCGTTGACGGGTTTGCCGTTGAGCCGGCCACCGATCAGCCCGGTCAGCCGAGGGTTGTCCCGCCAGGCCGTCGCGAGTGTGACCCAGCGCTGAGACGTACTCGCGGTGTTCCAGAGGTCGAAGGCATCCGTCGGCAGCCAGGCCTGGTCGAACACGTCGGTCGCGCCCATACCGAGCAGTCCGGCGGCCGCAGCGATCTCGATGATGAGGGCAGCGGCGCGGTCCTCGACATGGAGCAGCTGTGCGGCCGTCCTCAGCTCGCGGACGGCCAGGCCGCCCTGCCGCAGTCCGGGCGGTGGGTTGGTGCCCCAGGTCTCGAGCAACAGCTCGGTGTGGCGGACGAACTCGAAGGCGGCGTGCCCGGCCGTCCGGTCGACGAGCCTGGGGTCGCGTCCGGACGTGGCGAGTGCGGGCGGGACGTCGACCGGTTCACGGGTCAGGTGCCCGCCGCGAAGGCTCACCGCCACCTCACGAGGTACGGCGACCCGGTCGGTGGTCTTCGCAATGAGCAGTCCGGAGCCGAGCAGCTGGTCGGTCGGCTCGCCGGCGGCACCGATCGTGCCGTCCGCTCCGGTGCGCTCGAGATGGTCGAGGATCGCCCTGGCCTTCGGATCCAGACTGCCCACCAGGCGTTCGACGACAGCGGGCACGGAGAGCCGGACCGCGATCGTCCGCATGTCGCTGGCCCGGTCGCCGGTCGGCTGCACGCCGACCGCGGTGACGAGCGAAGCGATCCGCGCGGGCCCGTAGGACGACAGCAGGGCCTCGACGCCGAGTCCGAGGAGGCTCTGGGAGCCGAGCAGGTCCGGGACCGGTCCGAGCACCCGCAGCTCGTCCGGCGTGCCCCACACCAGGGCGACGTCCTGGAGTCGTTCGACGGTGCTCGCGACGACGGCGGGGTCGGCGTACACCAGCGCCTGGACCTGCTCGAGCGAGGAGGTCGGGCCGCTGGCCACGACGGCCTCGAGGGTGCTCAGCTCCAGAACGGTGAGCCGGTCGAGCACCCGTCCGATCGAGGCGCGGGTGCCGGCGCGGGAAGCGAGCTGGGCCGAGTCCTGCGGTGCAGGGGAGGCGAGATCCGGCCGCCCTTCGAGCAAACGAGCGACGCGCGCCTCCGGCCAGCTGCGGAGCTGGTCGGCCAGCGAGCGGGGCATCGCGGCAGCGGAAGTGGACATCCAGCCAATTTTACCCGGGTTGGCAGCACGCTCCTGCCGCGAGCGTCGGGCCGGCTCGAGGTCCGAGGCGATGGTTGGATGGCCGGATGGCACTGATCGAGGCTCGCGGGCTCGGCAAGACCTACGCCGGCAAGGTGGCTGTCCACGACCTCTCCTTCGACGTCAGGCCCGGCACCGTGACCGGGTTCCTCGGACCCAACGGCTCCGGCAAGTCGACGACGATGCGACTGATGCTCGGTCTCGACCACGGTAACGGGGGGACCAGGTTCGACGGGCTGCCGTTCACATCGCTCCGCGAGCCGATGCGACACGTCGGCGCGTTGCTCGAGGCCAAGCCGTTTCACCCCACGCGCAAGGCCCGCAGCCACCTCGGCATGCTCGCCGTCGCCAACAGGATCCCGCTGAGCCGGGTCGATCAGGTGCTCGACCAGCTGGGCCTGGCCGAGGTGGCCCGCAAGAAGCCGAAGACCTTCTCGCTCGGCATGGGTCAGCGGCTCGGACTGGCCGCTGCCCTGCTCGGTGACCCGCACACGCTGATCCTCGACGAACCGGCCAACGGCCTCGACCCGCAAGGCATCCAGTGGATGCGCAGCCTGCTCAGGAGTCTCGCTGCCGAAGGCCGTTCGGTGTTCGTCTCGAGCCACCTGCTCTCGGAGATGGCGCTGATGGCCGACGAGCTCGTCGTGATCGGCCGAGGATCCCTGATCGCGGCCGGGCCGGTGGCCGACTTCGTCAAGAGCGCCAGCCACAACGCCGTACTCGTCAGGTCGCCGCAAGCCGCCGAGCTGATGGCCATCCTCGCCAAGCGCCCGGACGTCACCGTCGCCAGGGACCACGAGGAGCTCCGGATCACCGGCGTGGACGCGACGGTGATCGGCGATCTCGCGTTCGAGCACGAGATCCGGCTGCACGAGCTGGCCACCCAGGTCGCGACCCTCGAGGAGGCGTTCCTCGAAGCGACGTCCGGCTCCGAGGAGTACCAGGCGCACCCGACGCAGTCGGCAGGTCTGGGATGAGGAACGCCTTCGCCTACGAGCTCATGCGGATCCGCACGATCCGGTCGACCTGGTGGCTCTCCGGCCTCGCGGTCGTCGTCGGCGTCCTCATCTCGTCCCTCTTCGCCCTGGCCGTCGGCCTCGAGTTCTCCCGCACCGGCGCCGACGACACCGACGGCCTGAGCGCGGCCGTGGTCACGCAGCTCGCCTCGACCGGGGTGATCCCCAGCCTGGTCGGCTTCCTGCTGGCGATGATCGGGATCTTCGCCTGGGGCCATGAGTACCGCCACGGGATGATCCGTGCGTCCCTGACTGCGCTGAACTCGCGGTCGTCGTTGTGGATCGCGAAGTACGTCGTCTGTGCAGCCTGGGTGGCCGCCGTCGCGCTGGTCACGATGGTGTTGTCCGGACTGGTCGCGATGATCTTCCTGCAGAGGTACACCAACGTCTTCGACACTCAGGCGTTCGGCATCATCGGCCGTGAGCTCGTCTACGTCGTGATCCTGACCTGGCTGGGCATGGCGTTCACCTCGGTCACCCGTTCACAGGCCTTTGCGCTGGTCGCAGTCTTCCTGTGGCCGTTGCTGATCGAGAGCCTGATCCACGGTTTCTTCCTGCTCGTGCCCGGGCTGCGTGACAACGAGGCCGTGCTGCGGTTCCTGCCGTTCGGCGCCGGCACCAAGCTGCTCGACGTCTTCGACGAGGGGCATCAGGTCTTCGGCGACCCGCTCTCGCCCCTCGGCGGAGGCATCGTCTTCGCAACCGTGGCCGTGGCGTTGATGCTCGCGTCGTACCTCCTCTTCGAGGAACGCGACGCCTGAGGTGTCTGCTCCTCGCCGGGCTCAGGCAACCGCAGGTTGGGCGTCGACCGGCTCGTGCACGAAGTCCCGCGTGCGGATCAGCGCGAACGTACCGACCGCTGCGACGAAGGCAATGACGGCGCCGATCAGCAGGACCCGGTCGAGTGCATCGGCGTAGCCCTCGGCAGCGGCGCGAGCGGCCAGACCGCGGGTGCTGGCCGGAAGCTGACCGAGGACGGCAGCGGTGCGGCCGTTGCTCACCGCATCGGCGATCCGGTGGGCCTGACCGGCGAGGGGGCCGCCGGCCAGGGCGTCGGACACCGAGTTGTTGATGTGCGTGGCGAGCACGCTGCCCAGGGCCGCGACGCCGGTTGCGATGCCGACCTGGCGGAATGTCGAGTTGATCCCCGACGCCATCCCCGCGCGGGCCTGGTCGACGACGCCGACCGCGGTCGACGCGAGCGGCACGTTGATCAGGCCGGTCCCGACTCCCGCGACGACGAAGCCGGGCACGAGGTGGGTCCAGCTGCCGGTCGGGTCGTTGCCACGCATCATCAGCAGGCCGACGCCGACCAGCAGGAAGCCGGGTGTGATGAGCATCCGCACCGGCACGATCGCGCTCAGTCGGCCCGCGACCGCAGCCGTCACGAAGATGACTCCGGTGAACGGCAGGAACCGGACGCCGGCCTGCAGCGCGGAGAAGCCCAGGATCGCCTGCAGGTAGATGATCAGGTAGGTCAGCAACGAGAAGATCGAGGCCGAGATCGCCATCGCGGCCAGCAGGCCGCCGTTGAAGGTGGGCACCCGCAGCAGCGCGAAGTCGAACATCGGATCCCGGCTGAGCCGTTCGATGATGACGAAACCGACCATCAGCACCGCGGCCACCACGAGTGAGCCCCAGACGTTCAGCGCCCCCCAGCCGTCGGGGTGGCTGCGGATCAGGCCGTAGACGAGCAGGCCGAGCGAGACGCTGAAGGCGACGCACCCGGGCCAGTCGATCCGGCGTACGCCGGGCGCCTTGGACTCCTCGACGCCGATCATCGTGACGGCAAGGGCGGCCAGGCCGATCGGGAGGTTGACGAAGAAGATCCAGCGCCAGGAGAGGCCGCTGGTCAGCGCGCCGCCCAGGACCGGCCCGACCGCGACGGAGACACCGGTCACGGCGCCGAAGATGCCGAACGCGACGCCGCGATCCTTGGAGGTGAACGCTTGCGCGAGCAGGGCCAGCGAGGTGGCGAACATGATCGCTCCGCCCACGCCCTGGGCCGCCCGCGAGAGGGAGAGGACCGTGGTGCTCTGCGCGACACCGCACAGGGCGGAGCCGACGGTGAAGACCACGATGCCGACGGCGAAGACCCGCTTGCGCCCGACGATGTCGGCGATCGTGCCGGCCGTCAGCAGGAACGCCGCGAGCGTCAGGGCGTAGGCATCGATGACCCACTGCAGGTCGGAGAGCGAGGCATGCAGCTCAGTCTGGATGTCGGGCAGCGCGACATTCACGATCGTGATGTCGAGCAGCAGCATGAAGACGCCGGTGCACACCGCGCCGAGTGTCAACCACTTCTTGTCCATGACGGCTCCTTTACTGAGTGCATACTCAGGTACTGTGACATATCCTGAGTGAGAACTCAAGAAGTAGTTTGGAGCATCTGGATGGATGGAGTGCAGCCGATGACGACCGGTCCACGCCGTGGTCGGCCGCCTGCCGGTGGGCGGGAGCAGATCCTGAAGGCGAGCCTGGAGGTGCTGCGCGAGCGGGGCATTGCCCGGCTCACCACGCGCGAGGTCGCGGAGCGGGCAGGCGTGTCCGAGGGCAGCGTCTTCTATCACTTCGGCGATCGTTTCGGCCTGCTGCGGGCGGTCTTCGAGGGATCGCTGACGCCACTGCTCAAGCTCAGCGTGGCCGGCGTCGCCGCGGCCGACGTACGCACGACGCTGGAGAACTTCTCCGACGCGGTTCAGGGCTTTCTGGCGACCGGACTGGACGTGCTGCTCGCTGCGCACGGCGACGCGGAGCTGCGCGAGGGGACCGCGGCGTTCCTGGCCGAGCAGGACTACGGACCGCATCGCGGGATCCGCATCATCGGTGACTACCTCGCCACCCAGCAGGCCGCCGGCTCGGTCCGCGCCGACGTGGACCCGCGCGTGGTCGCCTATCTGATCGTCAGCGACGCGTTGTCGCGCACCATGCAGCCCAAGCTCCTCGCCCACGCCAAGGGCGTGCCGACGCGGAAGGCGTTCTTCGACTCGATCATGGCGATGCTCAGCACGTGAGCTGACGGGCTGACGGTGAGCTGATGGTGTGCTCGAGCGAGGGGACCCTCGACGTCGCTCATGGGCCACGCCTAGTGTCGGTTGCATGGAGTCGTACGCCGCCGGAGAGACCACCACCGCCCTCCTCGAAGAGACGATCGGGGCGAACTTCGAACGAACGGCGCGGGCGCATCCCGACAACGAGGCGCTTGTCGAGGTGGCGAGCGGCCGGCGGTGGACCTACGCCGAGCTCAACCGGGACGTCGATGCCTTCGCCCGAGGGCTGATGGCGGCCGGCCTGGCCAAGGGCGATCGCATCGGGGTGTGGGCCCCGAACTGTGCTGAGTGGACCATCGCGCAGTTCGCCACCGCCAAGATCGGCGCGATCCTCGTCAACGTCAACCCGTCCTACCGCACTCATGAGCTGTCCTATGCGGTGAACCAGTCCGGCATGCGGATGCTGATCTCGGCAGAGAGCTTCAAGACCAGCAACTACCGCGCGATGGTCGAGGAGGTGATTGCGGCGGGCTCGATCCCGCTCGTGGAACGGGTGATCTACATCGGCACCGAGGACTGGGCCGACGTCGTCGCTGGCGGGAAGGACCTTCCGGACGGGGCCGTCGCTGAACGCCTGGCCACGCTCGACCGCAACGAGCCGATCAACATCCAGTACACGTCGGGCACCACCGGCCGGCCCAAGGGCGCGACGCTGAGCCACCGCAACATCTTGAACAACGGCTTCTTCGTGACCGACCTGATCGGATTCACTCCTGCGGACCGGCTCTGCATCCCGGTGCCGTTCTACCACTGCTTCGGAATGGTGATGGGCAACCTCGGCTGCACCACCCACGGGGCCACGATGGTCATTCCGGCGCCCGGGTTCGACCCCGAGATCACGCTCCGGACGGTGGCCGAGGAGCAGTGCACCGCGTTGTACGGCGTACCGACGATGTTCATCGCGATGCAGAACCACCCGACGTTCAAGGACCACGACCTGTCCTCGCTGCGCACCGGCTGCATGGCCGGCTCGATCTGCCCGGTCGAGGTGATGAAGCACTGTGTCGATGACATGAACATGACCGAGGTCTCGATCGCCTACGGGATGACCGAGACCTCGCCGGTCTCGACGCAGACCCGGACCGACGACGACCTGGACCGGCGGACCGCCACGATCGGCCGCGCCCATCCCCATGTCGAGGTCCGGATCGTCGACCCGACCACCGGGAAGACCGTCGACCGGGGCGAGCCGGGGGAGTTCTGCACCCGCGGCTACTCGGTGATGCTCGGCTACTGGGAGGACGTCGAAAAAACAGCGGAGACCGTCGATCCGGAAGGCTGGATGCACACCGGCGACCTGGCGGTGATGCGCGAGGACGGCTACTGCAACATCGTCGGACGCATCAAGGACATGGTGATCCGGGGCGGGGAGAACATCTACCCGCGCGAGATCGAGGAGTTCCTCTACACCCACCCGGACATCGAGGACGTCCAGGTGATCGGCGTACCCGACGAGAAGTACGGCGAGGAGCTGTGCGCCTGGGTCAAGCTGAAGACCGGAGCCGTGCCGCTTGACGCCGCCGGAGTGCGTGCGTTCGCGACCGGGAAGCTCGCGCACTACAAGATCCCGCGCTACGTGATGCTCGTCGAGGAGTTCCCGATGACCGTGACGGGCAAGATCCGCAAGGTTCAGATGCGTGAGGAGACCAGTGCCCAGCTCGGGCTGACTGCGAGGGCAGAACAGTGACCGACACGGTCGAGACCCTGGCCGAGGAGTACTTCGACGCGCTGCTCGCGGAGGATCCGACCTGGGCGCACATGCTCTCCGAGTACTCCTACGCCGGGCAGTTCGCGGACGGCTCGCGGGCCGCCGAGGACGCCACCATCGCCGCGATGCGCGGTTTCGCCGCCCGGGCCGACGCAGCGCCGGTGGGCGATCTCGATGAGCAGCAGCGGATCACCCTCAGCGTGCTCTCGGCCAACGCGGCTGCCAGGGCGGATCTCCTCGAGGGGCGGCTGCACGAGCTCGGCGCCGACCCGATCTTCGGTGAGCAGACCTCGCTACCCCTCGTGGTTGGCATGCTCGCGATCCCGGACGCCGAGGTCGCCGAGGCGATGCTCTCCAAGCTCAACGCGATCGGTGAGTACTTCGGCGACCTGGCCCAGCGACACCGCGAGGGTGTTGCATCGGGCCGTACGCCGGCAGAGTTCGCCGTCCGCGGCACGATCGAGCAGCTCGAGGCCGCTCTTGCCGTGCCGGCCGACGAGGATCCGCTGCTGGCCGCGATGAAGCTGCCGGACGACGTGGACGACGACCTGCGCCCGACCCTCGTCGAGGTGATCAGCTCCTCGGTCCGGCCCGGGATGACGGCCTACCGCGACGTGCTGCGCGACGAGGTCCTCCCGCACGCCCGCCCCGACAACAAGTGCGGACTGAGCTGGCTCACCGACGGCGCCGACACCTACGACCGGACGCTGCGCTACTTCACCACCACGACGCTGAGTGCGAAGGAGATCCACGACATCGGGCTGAGCCAGATCGCCTCGCTCGCGGACGAGTACCGCGCACTCGGGCCGTCGGTCGTCGGCACCGATGACCTCGCCGGGATCTTCGCGGCGATGCGGTCTGATCCCCAGCTGCACTTCACCAACGGCGAGGAGATCGTGACGGCTGCCGAGCTCGCGATGGCGCGAGCGGAGGCGGTGATGCCGGCCTGGTTCGAGGTGCTGCCGAAGGCGCCGTGTGGCGTCGAGTCGACGATCACCGGTGCGAAGGCGTTCTACTTCCCGCCCGCCGCGGACGGCAGCCGTGGCGGCACCTTCTTCGTCAACGTCGCCGACGCCTCCGCGTGGGGAACCTTCGAGCTCGAGGCGCTCGCCTTCCACGAGGGCATCCCCGGTCACCACCTGCAGCTCTCCGTCTCCGCCGAGCTGGAAGGGGTGCCGGAGTTCCGCAAGCACGTGCACAACGCGGCGTACGCCGAGGGCTGGGGTCTCTACTCCGAGCGGCTCGCTGACGAGATGGGGCTCTACACAACCGATGCCGACCGGATGGGCATGCTGTCGGCCGACTCGCTGCGGGCCTGTCGCCTGGTCGTCGACACCGGCCTGCACGCGCTCGGCTGGAGCCGGCAGCAGGCGGTCGAGTACATGATCTCGAACTCGCCGATGACCGAGGCGATCGTGCGGCCCGAGGTCGACCGCTACATCGTCTCGCCGGGCCAGGCCACGTCGTACATGGTCGGCCGCCTGGAGATCCAGCGGATCCGGCGCGAGGCGGAGCGGCGCCAGGGGTCGTCCTTCTCGGTGCGGGCGTTCCACTCGGCCGTCCTCGACTCCGGGTCGCTGCCGCTCGGCGTCCTCGACTCCGTGGTCAGGACCCGACTGCCCTGAGCTGCCGATTTCCAGTGCCCGGATCTGCCGTCTACCGTGGGCGGGTGGAGCAAATGGTGGTCGGGTTCGACCTCGACATGACGCTGATCGACACCCGGACGGGCTTTGGTGCGACGTTGGTTGCGCTCGGCCTCGAGCTGGGCGTGGACTTCCCGATCGCGCAGATGACCGAGCGCCTCGGTCCGCCGCTGGACCTTCTGCTCGAGCCGCACGTCGGCGCCGACGTGCTCGGACCGGCGGGTGACCGCTTCCGTGCGTTGTATCCCGATCATGCGATCACGCCGACCCCGGCCTTCACCGGGGCCCATGACGCCCTTGCCGCCGTACGCCGCCATGGTGGTCGCAACATCCTGATCACCGGCAAGTACGCCCCCAACGCGCGGCTGCATGTTGACCACCTCGGGCTCGACGTCGACGAGATCGAAGGCTGGGTGTGGGGCCTCGGGAAGGGCGAGACGCTCAGGACGTACGGCGCATCGATCTACGTCGGCGACCACATCCACGACGTCGAAGGCGCACGCGCTGCCGGAGTGACCAGCGTGTCCGTGCTGACCGGTGGCTGCACCCGCGAGGAGCTGCTCGAAGCCGGCACCGACGTCGTCCTCAACGACCTAACGGAGTTCCCGGCGTGGCTCGAGGAGTACGTGTTGTCGGCTCGCCTTGCCTCGCTCGAGGCCGCGCTCAAGGAGCACGACACGGTGCTGGTCGCGTTCAGTGGGGGAGCGGACTCTGCGTTCCTGCTGGCAGCGGCTGTCCGGGCCCTGGGCCCGTCGAACGTCGCTGCGGCAACGGCGTACTCCGACTCGCTGCCGATCGCGGAACGCCAGCCGGCGCTGGACTTCGCACGCGCCCTCGGTGTGAACGTGTTCACCCCGGAGACCGACGAGCTTGCGCAGGAGGGCTATCGGGCGAACGCCGGTGACCGGTGTGCGTTCTGCAAGGGCGAGCTGCTCGACGTACTCACTCCGCTGGCCGCGGCGCACGGCTACTCCGCGGTCGCGACCGGCACCAACGCCGACGACGCGCGCGCCGGCTTTCGGCCCGGGATCAAGGCGGCCGACGACCGGGGCGCGATCACGCCACTGCTCGACGCCGGCCTCACCAAGGACCAGATCCGGATCGCGTCACGCTCCTGGGGCCTGCCCACCTGGGACAAGCCGGCGGCGGCGTGCCTGAGCTCCCGGATCGCATTCGGCATCGAGATCACTCCGGCCCGGCTGGCAAGGGTCGAGCGGGCCGAGGCCGTCGCCCGCGAGCTGTTGGCCGGCCTCGGTCATGTGGTCCGCAACCTCCGGGTCCGCGACCTCGGCGACGTCGGTCGTCTCGAGGTCGATCGTGAGCTGATCGGAGCAGCGGCCGAGAGCGAGGCGCTCCGAAATGCCTTGCTGGACACGGGATTCGCGACGATCGAGGTCGATCCCCTCGGCTTCAGGTCAGGTTCGATGAACGAGCTGCTGTCCGAGCCTGATCGTTATCGCTGAACCAGGGGCTGGTGCCCGTACGCTGTGCACTCGCATTCGGATTTTGCAGAATCAGTCAACCGAACATCCACCGAGCATGAAAGGCCGAGCTGGTGCCCACCGGAAAGGTCAAGTGGTACGACGCCGAGAAGGGCTTCGGCTTCCTCTCTCGTGAGGACGGCGAGGACGTCTATGTCCGCTCCGAAGCCCTGCCCCCGGGAACGGGCCCGCTGAAGGCCGGCACCCGCGTCGAGTTCGGCATCGCTGCCGGACGCAAGGGCGACCAGGCCCTCCAGGTGAAGGTGCTTGATGCCCAGCCGTCGGTCGCGACCGCCCAGCGTCACGCGCTCCGCAAGAAGCCCGAGGACATGGTCGGCATCGTCGAGGACTTGATCCGGCTGCTCGAGAACGTCGAGGAGGGCTACCGCCACGGTCGCCACCCCGATCCGAAGACTGCCAAGCCCACGGCGAAGCTGCTTCGCGGGCTCGCTGACGAGCTAGAGCTCTAGGCCGGGCTCAGGACCGCCGTGGCCGATACCCGCGAGAAGTGGATCGCCGGTGGTGTTCGCACGCATCTGGCGGGGACCGAGTATCGGATCTTCGTCCGCGTGGACGGGCCGGAGTCCGGTTCGCCGGTCACGTTGCTGCACGGGTTCCCGAGCTCCTCGCACGACTGGGCCACGGTGCTGCCGTTCCTCACCGAGGCTGGTTTCCGGGTGACGACGGTCGACTTCCTCGGTTTCGGTGAGAGCGACAAGCCGGCTCGTCACCAGTACTCGCTGCGTGAGCAGGCGGACATCGTCGAGGCGGCGTGGGACGCCGGGGGTGTCACCAGCACGGCCCTCGTCGCGCACGACTACGGCGTCTCGGTCGCCCAGGAGCTGCTGGCCCGCGATCCGGGCCGGATCACCTCGATGAGCTGGCTCAACGGCGGGCTGTTCCCGGACCTGCACCGGCCCACGCGCGGGCAGCGGCTGCTGCACGGCCGACTGGGCCCGCTCTTCGCGAGGGTCTTCAACGAGAAGCGGTTCGGTCCGTCGATCCGGGAGGTCTTCGGACGCCCGGTCTCCGATGAGATGGTGCACGAGATGTGGCTCTCCCTCGATGCCCGCGGCGGCACGCGAGTGGCTCCGCGGCTGCTGCGCTACATCGACGAGCGACGCGAGCATGCAGCTGTCTGGGCCTCCGCGCTGGCGACGTACGCCGGGCCGCAGCAGTTCATCTGGGGTCCGGCCGACCCGGTCAGCGGCGCCCACGTGCTGCCCCGCATCCGGGAGCTCGCCCCCAACGCCCAGGTGACGGTGCTCGACGACGGTCAGCCCGTCGGCCACTATCCCCAGCTCGAGGCGCCCGAGCTGGTCGGCCCGCTGCTCGTCGACTTCCTGACCTCAGCGGGTCATTCCTGAGTTCTCGGCCACCTGTCCCCGTGTCGGCCGGTTGATCAGCACGAAGGCGGTCCAGCCGACGATCAGTCCGGCGAGTACGCCGAGCCCGAGGCGCGGGATGAGGGGCAGGGCGATGCCGATGAAGCCGCCGATCACCCAGGAGAGCTGGAGCAGCGTTTCGGACCGGGCGAACGCCGACGTCCGGTTGCGCTCGGGTACGTCGCGCTGGATGGTCGCGTCGAGGGCGAGCTTGCCGAGCGCCTGGGAGATGCCGGCCGTCAGGCCGAGAAGGACTGCGGTCAGCAGCCCGTAGAGCGCTGCGGTGACCACCGCCATCGCGGCATCGGCGAGCAGTGCGAGCACGACCGTGACTGCGGGGCTGATCCTCTGCAGGACGGAGCCCACCCCGATGCCGACGGTGTTGCCGAGGCCGGCGGCGCCGATGACCAGCGCCATCAACAGTGTCGTCTTGTGCTCGAAGCCGGCAAGCGGGTGCTGGCGCAGCAGGAATGCCATGTACATCGTCAGGAAGCCCGACAGCATCCGCAGTCCGGCGTTGCAGCGCAGCGCGAAGACCACACCCGCCGGCACCCGGAACCGCTCCTTCTTGCCCCGCAACGTCACCGGTTGCTCGCCGCCCGAGGCGTCTGCCTTCGCCGGCAGCAGGATCGCGAGGATCGTCGCTCCGATGAAGACCAGGGCCCCGTAGCGCAGCACCCACTGCGGTCCGATCAACGAGGCGCCGGCCGCGATCGGCCCCGAGATCGCGGCGCCGACGACGCCGGCGAGCGAGATCCGGCTGTTGGCCTTGACCAGGGTCAGGTTGGCGGGCTGGAGGCGTGGGACGGTGGCCGCCCTGGCGACGCCGTACGCCTTGGAGGCGACCAGACAGCCGAGAGCCGCGGGATACATGGCGACCGAGTTCGCCGCGACCGCGTCGGCCATCAGCCAGCACATGATCGCGCGGAGACCCATCGTCGCACCGATCGCCCAGCGGCGGCCGTGGCTGAACCGGTCGAGGAACGGGCCGAGCAGCGGTGCGACCACCGCGAACGGAAGCATCGTGATGCCGAGGAAGAGCGCGACGTTGCCCCGCGCCTCGCCGGGGTTGGCGAAGAAGAGCGTGCCCGCGAGGGAGATCGCGACGGCGGCGTCGCCGGCGGCGTTGAACGCGTGCAGCTCGATCAACCGGAACAACCCGGAGTCGCCGGCTCCTTCGGCGTGCGAGGCCCGTCGGGCCTGGCGGAACACTCCGGTGGCGGCCTTGCCGGTCACGCTGCCCGTACGACGGACCGCGCGCGCAGTGGCCGCCGCTCCACGAGTGGTGGCTTCGGCGGCTTTCCGGCCACGGCCGGCAGCGGTTTCCGTTGCACCGTTCTCGGGTGCCGGTCCGCTGGTCATCCCCCCATCCTGCCAACCCGTGGGCCCGAGGAGACACGGACCACGCGGATGAGGGACAATCGGCGGCGTGATGATGACCACCGACCGCCCCGCGAACGCTGATTCCGTTGCTGCCGCGGCCGTCGACGAGGCCCGGGCGGCCCTCGTCGCGCAGGTTGGCGCCGACGTGGTTGGCCCTCACCTCGGTCTGGAGGCCGAAGGCGACGGGCTCGTCACGCACCACTTCGCCTGCACGCAGGCCGGTTATCCCGGCTGGCGCTGGGCCGTCACGATCGCCCGCGCGGTCGACCAGGGATCCGTCACGATCAACGAGGTCGTGCTGCTCCCCGGCGACGAGGCGATCATCGCTCCGGCCTGGGTGCCGTGGCGCGAGCGGATCAAGCCCGGCGACCTCTCACCCGGCGACCTGCTGCCGGTCGACGAGGACGACGCGCGGTTGGTGCCGGCGTACTTCGACGGCGATCCGAATGACACCGCGCTGGACCTGCAGAACCTGAAGCTGGTCTCCGACGAGGTCGGCCTCGGGCGTTCCCGGGTGCTCTCGGTCGATGGTCGCGAGCTGGCTGCGCAGCGCTGGCACGACGGTGACCAGGGCCCCGACGTACCGATTGCCCAGTCGGCGCCGGCGCACTGCGGCAGCTGTGGCTTCCTGGTCAGGCTGGCCGGTCCGCTCGCGACGCTGTACGGCGTGTGCGCCAACGAGTTCGCCAACGCCGACGGACGGGTCGTCTCGTTCGAACACGGTTGTGGTGCCCACTCGGAGACCCAGCTGCGCAAGAAGCAGCTGCCGCCGCCGCCGCTCGACCCGGTCTTCGACACGGTCAGCCGCGACGACCTCGAAAGCTTCTAGGACTCCTGAGAGGTGCGGCGCGCGTTGCGCCGTCGTACGCACAGGTCCCAGCCCAGCACGCCGATCCCGAAGCCGGCCAGACAGGTCCACATCCACCACAGGTGGCCGTCGTCCTTGAGCCTGCCCGAGAACGGCAGCAGCATCAGGAACGCGACGCCCCAGATCGCCGAACCGATCTGCAGGGTGCGTACGCCGTCGACGTCGAGTGGGTCGACGTCCGCGACGATGTAGGTGCGGTTGCCGATCGCGTGAACCTTCGGCTGCTCGTCGGGCTGCGACATGTGACCAAATGTAACGTGGCCGTGTTGTTTAACTGGCACGCTGCTGCCCGTGGACAAGTACTTCAAGATCTCAGAGCGCGGTTCGACCGTAGGTCGGGAAATCCGCGGTGGCATCGTCACGTTCTTCACGATGGCTTACATCATCGTGCTGAACCCCCTCATCCTCGGGTTCGTGGCCGACAAGCACGGGCACTTCCTCGGAGGCGGGCCGGGTGATGGATCGAACCTTGCGGTGATTGCCGCCGGCACCGCACTGGTGGCTGGCGTGATGACGATCCTGATGGGTCTGGTCGCGAACTACCCGCTCGCCCTCGCGACCGGTCTTGGCCTGAACGCCTTCGTCGCCGTGTCGATCGCGACCCAGATGACCTGGGCCGACGCGATGGGGCTGATCGTGATCGAGGGCCTCGTCATCCTGGTGCTGGTGCTGACCGGCTTCCGGACCGCGGTGTTCCACGCCGTCCCCGCCCAGCTGAAGGTGGCGATCTCGGTCGGGATCGGCCTGTTCATCGCGCTGATCGGTCTCGTGGACGCCGGCTTCGTGCGCCGCAACCCCGACTCCCACCAGACCACGGTCCCGGTGCAGCTCGGCCCGGATGGCGTCCTGCAGGGTTGGCCGGTGCTGGTGTTCGTCCTCGGCCTCGCGCTGATGATCACGTTGTGGGTGCGCAAGGTCAAGGGCGCGATCCTGATCTCGATCCTCGCCGCCACCGTGCTCGCGGTGGTCGTGGAGAAGATTGGCAAGTTCGGGGCCGGCAGTGCCAAGAACCCCACCGGCTGGAGCCTGAGCGTCCCGTCGATCCCCGACAAGATCGTCGGGATGCCGCACTTCGACACCATCGGGCACTTCAACCTGCTCGGTTCCTTCCAGTCCATCGGTGTCGTCTCGACGGTGCTGCTGGTCTTCTCGCTGATGCTTGCCGACTTCTTCGACACGATGGGCACGATGACCGCCATCGGCGCGGAGGCCGGCCTGCTCGACGAGGACGGCGTACCCCCGAACACCCAGCAGATCCTGATCGTCGACTCGCTCGCTGCCGTCGCCGGTGGTGCGGCGGGAGTCTCGTCCAACACGTCGTACATCGAATCGGCCTCGGGCGTCGGTGAAGGTGCCCGCACCGGTCTGGCAAGCGTCGTGACCGGGCTGCTCTTCTTGTTGTCGATGCTGTTCGCGCCGCTCGTCGAGGCCATCCCGAGCGAGGCCGCCGTACCCGCCCTGGTGCTGGTCGGCTTCTTGATGATGCAGCAGGTCAAGGGCATCGACTGGGACGACCTCGAGATCGCCATCCCGGCGTTCCTGACGATCGTGCTGATGCCGTTCACCTACTCGATCTCGGTCGGCATCGGCGCCGGCTTCGTGGCCTACGCGCTGATCAAGCTCATCCGGGGCAAGGCCGCCCAGGTGCACCCACTCCTCTGGGTGGTCGCGATCCTCTTCATCATCTACTTCGCCATCGACCCCCTCACCCGACTCCTGACCTAGCCCCACCCGGCCCTTGTGCGCGCGTTCTTCACGCTGACCCGGCTCTTGTGCGCGCCTTCTTCACGCTGACCCGGCTCGCGCACTCAGGTTTGGGATGCCGACCCGGGCCTGACGGGGCCTGACCGCGGCCGCCTGTGGATATCGGCGACGGCCAAGAGGGCGATGAGGGCACCCTCGACGGATGAAGATTCCGTACGTCGACGTGGCGACCGGTCTGCTCGGTTCGCAGTACCCGCTGCCACTTGATCAACCATTCACACGAGCTCAAGCGCTGTCCGCAGGTATATCTGCGCGGGAGTTGTCCGAGCTTGTGAGTCAGGCCCTGGTCGTGCGCCCGCTTCGCGGTGTCTACGTCGCCAGCCAGACTCCGGACACACCGCTGTTACGCGCACGAGCCCTCCGGCTCGTCGTGCCGGAGGGCTTTGTCGTCACCGATCGGACTGCGGGATGGCTCCATGGCGCGCCTCGGATCCTCGCTCCCAACGATCATCTCGCGGTTCCACGCGTTTCGATGGTCAGCGCCAAAGAGGGGAATCGGCTACGCAACAAACTGACCAACAGCGGTGAGCGAGCGTTCGGCCCAATGGACTTGACCGTCGTTCACGGGATCGTGGTGAGCACTCCGTTGCGTACGGCGCTCGACCTCGGACGGCTCCTTCACCGAGACCAGGCTTTCGCAGCGTTGGATTCGTTGCTTCGGCTTGGCGCATTCCGATGGGAGGAGTTGCTCGAGAACGTCGAGCGGTTCAAGGGCTATCGCGGTGTGGTCCAGCTGCGAGCGCTCGCACCCCTTGCAGATGGCCGAGCCGAGTCGCCGGGCGAGTCGGTGCTGCGGCTGCGCTGGCTCGAACTGAGCAGCATGCCCGTCCCGCAGCTGCAGGTGCCGGCTCCCGGTCCGGACGGAACATACTGGCTCGACCTTGGCGTGGAGGCCAGCCGATTCGCCGCGGAGTACGACGGCGCGGAGTACCACCAGTCTCCGGAACAGGAGAAGCACGATGAGCGGCGCCGCGACCATCTTCGACGTATTGAGGGATGGACCATCTGCGTGGTCCGGAAAGCGAACCTCTTCGGTCAGAACCAAGATGTGGCACGACTCCTCAAGAGTGGCTATCGGGCGGCCCTCGCCGCGCTTCCGTCGCTCGGCTGGTCCGAGTGAGCCGGGTCACCACTCCAAACCTGTGTCTACGGGCCGGGTCAGCGTTGCAGAGGTGCGCGTACGGGCCGGGTCAGCGTAAAGCGGAATAGTTAGCATGAGTAATGAGTTATGCTAAGTACTATGACTCCTTCAGTTGAAACAGTGGCTCGTACGGACGCTGGTCTGGCGAGCGAGCTTCGCGTTTCGGTGCTGCGGTTGTCTCGACGACTTCGTGCCGAACGGACCTCCGACAACGAGCTCGGTGTCGCCGCGATCAGCGCCCTTGGGGTGCTCTTCCGCGTCGGCGAGGTCACGATCGGGGAGCTGGCAGCCAACGAGTGCGTGCAGCCTCCCTCGATGACCCGGACGGTGAATTGCCTTGTGGACAAGGGCTTTGCCGTACGTCGGGCCCATGAGGGCGATCGCCGCCAGGTCCTGATCGACATCTCCGAGAAGGGCCGCGAGACGATTCTCGCCGACCGCAAGCTCAGAACCGCCTGGCTGGCCCGGCAGTTCAAGGGCATGACCGCCGAAGAGCGCGCGATCCTGCGTGCCGCCGCCCCCCTGCTCGACAGGCTGGGCACGGCTTGAGTCCAACATTTAGAGCTCTTTCGAACCGCAACTACCGGCTGTACGCAATGGGTGGTGTGGTGTCGAACACAGGCACCTGGATGCAGCGGGTCGCCCAGGACTGGCTGGTCCTTCAGCTCCACCACGGCAGCCCGACCCAGGCCGCCACCGCGCTCGGCATCACCACCGGTCTGCAGTTCTTGCCGATCCTGCTCTTCTCGGCCTACTCGGGCGTCATCGCGGACAGGTTCCCCAAGCGCCGGCTGCTCCAGGGCACCCAGGCATTCATGGGCATTGCGGCCCTGATGCTCGGCATCCTTGCCGTCACCGGGGTCGTCGAGTCCTGGATGGTCTTCGCGCTGGCCTTCGTCTTCGGAACCGGCACTGCTGTCGATGCTCCGGCGCGGCAGGCCTTCGTCAGCGAGATCGTCGGACAGGACAACCTCGCCAACGCGGTCGGCCTCAACTCGGCCTCGTTCAACATGGCCCGGGTCGTCGGCCCGGCTCTGTCAGGCGTGCTGATCGGCCTGATGGGCTCGGGAATCGTCGCCGCAGGCGTGGTGATCCTGCTCAACGCCGTCAGCTACATCGCGGTGATCTTCGCGTTGCAGCGGATGCGAGCATCGGAGCTTGCTCCGTTCCGGCCCGCCGGGCGCAGCAAGGGCATGCTCGGTGACGGCGTCCGCTACGTGCGCGGCCGACCCGACATCATGCTGATCCTGGCGCTGGTCTTCGTCGCGGGCACGTTCGGGATGAACTTCCAGATGACCTCTGCCCTGATGGCCACCCAGGTCTTCCACAAGGGCGCCGGCGCCTACGGACTGCTCGGCACCACCCTGGCTGTCGGCTCGCTCTCCGGGGCACTGCTGGGTGCGCGTCGTGAGGGACGTCCTCGCCAGAAGCTGGTCGTGTTGGCAGCACTCGCCTTCGGAGTGATCGAGATCATCTCCGGGCTGATGCCGTCCTACCTGCTGTTCGCGATCTCGACGCCGATCCTCGGTCTGGCCATGCTGACCATGGTCAATGCGGCGAACACCTCGGTGCAGCTCAGCGTCGCCCCGGCCATGCGTGGCCGCGTGATGGCTCTCTACATGATGATCTTCCAGGGCGGCACGCCTCTCGGGGCGCCGATCGTCGGCTGGGTCGGCGGCACCTTCGGTGCCCGCTGGACCCTCATCGGCGGAGGCGGGCTCACCCTTCTCGGTGTGGTCATCTCGGTCGCCGTCTTCAACCACTCGCAGGGCCTGGGCTACCTGTGGGGGCCGAGAGTTGGTCCGAGCGCGGCAGAGACCGCCGACGAGATCCTGGCTGCCTGATCCGCATCACTACACTCGGCCTGTGAATCCCCGCTACCGCCGTCTGCTGATCCCCTGCGCGCTCGGTGGTCTGATCCTGATCGTGATCATCGCTTCGCTGCTGAAGAAGTGAGCGGCCGACCATGACTCACGGGACGACCCATGGCTGAACCCCTCCTTCGTGCGCTGAACCGGATGCGCGGCCTGATCCTCGACGACACCGTGCTGGTGCGGGCGGTCGCGTCCGGCCGCAAGAAGGGCGAGCAGCCGAAGTGGCGCCGCGTCGAGATGAGGTACGTCGACCTCAAGGCCGGTCGGCACCTCCAGATCACGGCGTACGACGACACCCAGGCACACACCTCCAACCACCTCGACCCCCGCGAGGCCCTTGACGACCTGCTCGACGAGCCGTTCGCGAACTGGCACGTCGAGACGACCACCGAGACCCATCAGGTGCAGGCGACCAAGAAGCTCGAGGCGATCGTGCACACGGCTGCGCGCGCCGAGGCGCAGGAGCCCGACCGCGGTCACGACAAGCCGAAGGAGCGGCTGCTGCCGGAGGACGACCCGGTCCTGGTCGCGCTCGGCATCTCCGACCAGCAGGGCCGGGTGAAGCCCAGCCGGCAGGCGAAGTACCGACAGGTCGAGGAGTTCCTGCGCGCGCTCTCCGCAGCACTCGATGATGCGATGGACGGTGGCAAGCTCCGTCGTCCGACGCCCGAGGACCCACTCCGAATCGTCGACCTGGGCTGCGGCAACGCCTACCTGACGTTTGCGGCTCACGCCTACCTGAGCCGGGTGCGGGGGATCGCCGTACGACTGACCGGGGTGGACGTGAAGACCCAGTCCTACGACCACAACACGGTGCTGGCAGCCGAGCTCGATGCCTCCGCTGAGCTGGTCTTCGTGGTCGGCGGCATCGGCGACGTACAGCTTGCCGAGGCGCCCGAAGTGGTGCTCGCGCTGCATGCCTGTGACACCGCAACCGACGACGCGCTGGCTCGCGCGGTCGAGTGGCGCTCGGCGCTGGTGCTGGCCGCGCCCTGCTGTCATCACGACGTCTCCGCGCAGCTGCGCCGGTCGCCGACCCCGAAGGCGTACTCGATGCTCACCCGCGACGGCATCCTCCGCGAGCGGTTCGCCGACACGTTGACCGACGCGCTGCGGGCCTCGATCCTGCGGCTGGTCGGCTACCGGGTCGAGGTGATGGAGTTCGTGGAGAGCCAGCACACCCCCCGCAACACCCTGCTGCGTGCCGTCCGCACCGGCAACCCGCCGACCGACAAGGCCCGGGAGGAGTACGCCGGCCTGGTCGAGGCCTGGCGGCTGCAGCCCCGGCTGGCCGAGCTCCTCGAGTCAGAGCTGACGTGACCCGAGGACTGGTCGCGGGCCTGGCTGCGCTCGTGATCCTCGCGGTCACTCCGGGCGCCTTCGCAGCCGACCACCAGACGACGGTCTACCGGTTCCAGGACTCGAGGATCACCGAGTCGAGCGACCTGCTCGACTACGGCTCCCTCGACGTCACCACGAACGACTCCGGCGACGGCCCCTACGTGTACGTCGTTGACGCCGGCACCGGTGCCACCGTCGGCCGCACCGACTTCGGCGCGGATGTGCAGGACGTCGAGGCGATCGCGCCGGCCGGACCGGGTGAGGTCTGGGTCGGCGACATCGGCGACAACGCCCACCAGCGGTCGACCGTGCAGGTCTACCGGGTGCCGTTCGCGGCTGCGGAGCTGACGGTTCACGCCGCTGCCTACCGGCTCGGCTACCCGGACGGCCCGCACGATGCCGAGTCCCTGATCGCGGCACCCGATGGCCGGCTCTATGTCATCTCCAAGGGCATCACCGGCGGCACGGTGTACGCCGCGCCACTGCATCTGAGCCCGAGCGACGTGAACGAGCTGACCAGGGTCGCGACCGTCGACGACTTCGCCACCGACGCCGCGCTGTTCCCGGGCGGCCACTACGTGATCGTCCGTGGCTACGGCGCAGCGAGCGTCTACACCTTCCCGGCGTTCCACGATGTCGGGTCGTTCGGCCTCCCGAGGCAGCGACAGGGAGAGGGCATCTCGATCGGTCCCGCCGACCGGATCCGGCTCAGCTCCGAGGGCGCGGCCGCTCCGGTGCTCCAGATCAGAGTGCCGGAAGGCCTGGCCTACACGGTAGGTGTGCCCGGTGCCACCGCGCCGGTCACACCTTCGTCGCGACCCACGGCAGCACCGGACGAGCCGGAGCCGGGAACGGCGCAGCGCTCAGCCGGTGACGACCGGGGCTGGCTGTGGTGGGCCGTGCCCGGCGTGCTCGTCGTCGGAGCCGCCGGCCTGGTGCTCCGCCGCCGGTCCCGCTGAGGCTCAGCTGGTCAGGCCGCCGTCGATGACCAGCACCTGGCCGGTCAGGTAGGTGTTCAACGGGTCGGTGAGGAACTGGCAGGCGCGGGCGACGTCGTCCGGTTCGCCGAGGCGTCCGGCCGGCGTACGCCGAACGATCTGGTCCATCTGCCCGTCGTCGAGGCCGTGGCTCATCTCGGTGCGCAGGTAGCCGGGCGCGATGCCGTTGACGGTGATGCCCCGCGATCCGAGCTCGCGAGCCATCGCCCGGGTCAGCCCGTCCAGGGCCGCCTTGGTCGCGCTGTAGACCGCCAGGCCGCGGTAGCCCGACCGGCCCACGATCGAGGAGATGTTCACGATGCTGCCGGTCCGGCGCGCGAGCATGCGCCGGCCCACGAGCCTGGACATGTAGAGGGTGCCCTTGATGTTGAGGTCGACGACCGTGTCGATGTCGTCGTCCGTCGCGAGCCCGAGCATGCCGTCGCGTGCCACGCCGGCGTTGTTGATCAGCACGTCGATGTGGTCCCACTTGGCGATGACCGCGTCGACGAAGGTCTTGGCGTCGGCGGACTTCGACAGGTCGGCCGGCACGAACAGGAAGCGGTCGGCCGTCTCGGGGTCCTTCTCCCAGGCGTCCACCTCAGGGGTCCGCGACCGCGAGCAGGCGGCCACCCGGTCACCGCTGGCGAGATAGGAGCGGACGATGCCGGCGCCGAGGCCGCGGCTGCCACCGGTCACGATGACCACACGCCCGTTGGTCGATGCTTCGGTCATCTGTCTCTCCTGATGATCTTGTTGCCGGACATCGACACGCTGTCGACGAACTTGACGCTGCGAGGACGCGAAGCGGGAGGCAGGTCGGCGCAGGCCTCCCGGATGGCCGCGGCGATCGCATCGGTGTCGGCGCCCGGGGCAGCCACCACCTCGACCGCAACGATTGCGCCGGTCATCGCGTTCGCCCGACCGTACACGCGGGCCATGTCGACACCGTCGACGGCGCCGACCCGGTCCTCGATGGGCAGCGGGTGCACCTTCACCCCGCCGACGTTGATGACTTCCGACGTACGACCGCGGAAGAGGATCCGGTCCTCGACGATCTCGACCAGGTCGCCGGTGGCCCGCCAGTTGTCCGCGTCGACCGGCTCCTCGCCGTAGTAGCCGAGCATGCCGATCCGCGACCGCACCCAGAGCTCGCCGTCGACGATCTTCATGGCGAGGTCGGCGTCGTCGCCGCGATCGAGTACGTCGAGGGACAGGCCGTTGCGTCCGTCGCGCTGCGAGCCACTCGAGCCGAACTCGCTGGCGGCGTACACCTGCGAGATGCGCGCATCCGGGAACGCCTCGGAGAGCTGACCGAGCAGCGGAGCCGGGATCGCCTCGCCGCCGAGGGTGATCTGAGCCAGCGCGGGCACCGCGGCGCCGTCCGAACGAAGCTCGGCGAGCAGGAAGCGCCAGTACGTCGGTGTCGCGCTTGCGTGGGTGACCAGGTGCGTTCGCATCGCGGCCAGGCCCTCGCGCGGACGGCGCGGCGCCGGCGCGACGAGGGTCGCACCCGCCGCAAAGACGTGCATCAGGATCTGCAGGCCGGCGAACTGGTGCAGCCCGTAGGCGAGCAGCCAGCGCTGGCCCTCGGCCGGCTCGACCCGTCGGACGGCGCGGACCAGCCGGTTCCAGTCCTGGCGTACGCCGCGGGGAGCGCCCGTCGTCCCGGTGGTGAGCACGATCAGCGGTCGCTGCGCCGGCGGCTCGCCCCGTGAAACGGCGCCGTTCTCGATCAGCTCGGAGGGAGCCAGGACGGTGACGCCGGGAAGGTCGAGCGGCTCGGCCGAGACGACCACGTCGTGCTCGAAGCGGGAAGCGAGTGCGGCCACCTCGTCGGCGTCCTCGGTCGGGGGGTACTGGCACGCCTCCGCGCCGGCGAGCGACGAACCTGCGAGCAGGGCGACGACGTTCGCCGCATCGTGGTCGAGGACGGCGAACCGGGTGATGCGCCGGGCGATCAGCGCTGCCGAGACCCGTTCGGCGCTGGCGAGCAGGGCGCCGTAGGTCGTGGTGCCCTCGTCCACGACGATGGCGACCCGGTCCGGACCCTCAGCAGCCGAGCGCCGCAGCAGCTCGATCAAGCGTCAGCGACGACTTCGTCGCCGTAGAAGGCCAGGATGTCGGCGAGTGTCTGGGGCATCTCGTCCGCAGTGAACGGATCCGAGCCCAGCTCGTCCTCGAGGACGGCGGACAGCTCCGCGGTCTCCAGCGAGTCGAGGCCGATGCCATCGGCGTACAGCGGGCTGTCGAGGGTGATCTCCCCGGCTTCCGGCTTGACGCGGTCAATGAAGGACCGGACAGTCTGTTCGGCCTTTTCCTTGGAGTTGCCCATGCGCCACCGATCTCCTACCTGATGATTGGTCGGAAGGTTATCGCAACGCAGCGTGGACTCAGCGTGTTCGGGCGGCGTCTCGGGGAGTGGATGAACGGTGGCGCGGACAACCGACCGATGAGCTCAAAGCGCACCTCGCCAGCAGCACTGCTGTGTAGGGTGCGCCTGTGAAAGCTGACATGCAGTGGCGCGGAAGGGGTGGCGCCCCCGCCCGGGTTGGCCGGAAGGTCAAGGCCAAGGTGCGGTACTGGCTCGAGGGCCACCAGATCCTTTACCCCGACGCCCCCGGTCAGCGCATTGACTACGCCTACCCGACGTACGCCCCGTTCAAGATCCTGGAGTCCGTGCCCGGCGAGGGCTACCCGGTCACCGTCGGCAAGTACACCGGCATCCACTACAGCACCGTGGTGATCATCGGTGGCCAGCACCATCTGGAGTGGGTCGGCACCCTGCACGCGCACGTCGAGGACGGCGACTGGGTGACGGCGCCGGACTCGATCGGCACCAAGGGCCCGGTGGTGATCGGCAGCGACGTGTTCATCGGCTTCGAGGCCGTGATCACGTCCGGTGTGACGATCGCGGACGGCGCGGTCGTGGCGGCCCGTTCGGTGGTCGCCCGGTCAGTGGAGCCCTACTCGGTCGTCGCCGGCAACCCGGCGAAGCACATCAAGTACCGCTTCGATGAGCCGACGCGCGAGGCGTTGCTGCGCATCAGGTGGTGGGACTGGTCGACCGACAAGGTGGCTCAGCACAAGGACCAGATCAACTCCCCGGACGTCGAGGGCTTCGTCGCCCGGCACGACCCGAACCTCGGCACGCTTTCGTGCGAGCTCTGCCAGTGAGCTGAGGCTCAGCCCTCTTCGGCAGCCTGCTCCTGCTGCTCGTTGGCGATCTCTTCATAGGACCCGGGCAGGATTCCCTTCCGGACCGCGACCTTGCGAGCCGGGACGCCGAACACGACCGTGTAGTCGGCGACGTCGGAGAGTACGACGCTGTTGGCGCCCACCTGGGCGTGCCTGCCGATGACGACCGGGCCGACGAGGACAGCGTTGGCGAGCACGATCGCACCGTCGAGGATGGTCGGGAAGCCGCCACCCGGGGTGTCCGGCTGCTTCACCCCAGCGGTGACACCGCCGCCGAACGTGACGTTCGCGCCGACGACCAGGCCGTTGCCGATGACGACGCCGACCGGGTGCGGCATCAGCAGGCCCGGACCGACGTCCATGCCCGGTACGAAGTCGGCACCCACCAGGATCGTCCCGATGGTGCGGAGCAGGAACGCCGTCTTCACGTGGCCCGACCAGAAGGCACGCTGCTGCGCACGCAGGATCAGTGAGGCGATCATCCCCGGGTTCGACAGGCAGCGCATGAGTACGCCGCGCCAGCTGGGCTTCTCGTCCGGCCGGTAGCGAACGAGGTCGGAGAAGACGAGGTCGCGAAAGCCCAGGCCCTCAGAGGTGCGTACGGACGACATTGCGCAAACCTTAGTGCAGGCATTGTCGCCCTGTCCGTGCTCCGGGGTTTACTGGCCGGATGCGGATCACCGTCGTCCAGGGAGACATCACCGAGCAGCAGGTCGACGCGATCGTCAACGCTGCGAATCGACGGATGCGGGGCGGTGGCGGTGTCGACGGTGCCATCCACGAGGCGGGTGGTCCGGAGATCCTGGCGGACTGCGAACGACGCTTTCCCGACGGGCTCGCAACCGGTGACGCTGGCTGGACGACCGGTGCCGACCTGCCCGCGCGATGGGTGATCCACGTGGTCGGCCCCAACCACACCGCCGGTGAGACGGATCGCTCGCTGCTCACCTCGTGCTACACCCGCGCCCTCGAGGTCGCCGACGAGCTTGGTGCCCGGACGGTCGCCTTCCCGCTGGTTTCAGCTGGTGTCTACGGCTGGCCCAGGGAGGACGCGATCGCTGCCGCCCTCGAAGCACTTCGCGCCTCCCCGACCGAGGTCGAGGAGGCGCGAATGGTGGCGTTCGGTGCTGCGACGTACGACGCGATCGAGCGTCAGCTCAACTTGCCGACGCTCAGCTGATCTCTCCGACCACGTAGTCGATGCAGCCGGTCAGGGCCTCGACGTCGGCCGGGTCGACCGCGGGGTACATCGCGATGCGCAGCTGGTTGCGGCCGAGCTTGCGGTACGGCTCGGTGTCGACGATCCCGTTGGCCCGCAGGGCCTTCGCGATCAGAGTCGCGTCGATGGACTCGTCGAAGTCGATGGTGCCGATCACCAGCGAGCGGTGCTCGGGGTTCGCGACGTACGGCGTCGTGAAGGAGGTCTTCTCCGCCCAGCCGTAGAGCGCGTCCGACGAAGCAGTGGTGCGCTTGACCATGGCGTCGAGGCCGCCCTCGCCGTTCATCCAGTCGAGCTGCTCGGCCATCAGGAAGAGCGTCGCGACCGCCGGCGTGTTGTAGGTCTGGTTGAGCCTGGACTGCTCGATCGCCGTCGGCAGGTCGAAGAAGGCAGGCACCCAGCGGTCGGAGGCACCGAGCTCGGCGGCACGCTCCAGCGCGGCCGGCGACATGATCGCGACCCAGAGACCGCCGTCGGAGGCGAAGCACTTCTGCGGGGCGAAGTAGTAGGCATCGACCTGGCTGAAGTCGACGGGCAGACCGCCCGCGCCCGAGGTCGCGTCGATAAGGACCAATGAGTCGGCAGCTGTGGTTCCGGGGACCCGCTGGATCGGCGCCATCACCGCGGTCGAGGTCTCGTTGTGCGCCCACGCGTAGGCGTCGACGCCGGCCTCCGCCTTCGGCACCGGGCAGCTGCCCGGGTCGGAGGTGATGACGCTCGGGTCCTTGAGGAAGGGAGCGTCGGCGGCAGCCTTGGCGAACTTCGAGGAGAACTCACCGAAGGTGAGGTGCTGGCTCTTCTCGCGGATCAGGCCGAAGGTCGCGACGTCCCAGAACGCGGTCGCACCACCATTGCCGAGCACGACCTCGTAGTCATCAGGAAGGTTGAACAGCTCGCGCACGCCGTCACGTACCCGGCCGACCGTGTTGCGGACCGGAGCCTGGCGGTGCGAGGTGCCCATCAGGGACGAGCCCGTCGCTGCCAGCGCGTCGAGGTGGGAGGTCTGGATCTTCGACGGGCCTGCGCCGAACCGGCCGTCGGCCGGCTTCAGGGAATCTGGGATGTTGATCGCGTCGTTCACAGTTGCCTCGAGTTTCACAAGTGAGAATGTGTCCGGGAAGAATGTGTCCTGACCGCGCTGTCAGCCGCCGCCCATTCTGTCAGGCATCGGCAACCTGATATTGACGGGGGATGAGCTTGTCGAACGTGCACGGGTCCGGGATGCGCTGCGACGCGCTGCCGATCACCCATCCGGACGCGGCGCGGCTGGTCGAGGAGGTCCAGCAGGAGTACGTCGTCCGCTACGGAGGTCGCGACGACACCCCGCTCGACCCGACCGAGTTCGTTGCGCCGCAGGGGATGTTCTTCGTCGGCTACCTCGACGGCGTCCCGGTTGCGACGGGAGCCTGGCGACGACATGTCGTACCTCGTGGGGTGGAGGCCGGGCCGGCGGCCGAGATCAAGCGGATGTACGTCGTGGCCGGTCAACGCGGGCGGGGACTGGCCAGGCAGATGCTCGGCCATCTCGAGGCCACCGCCGCCGCAGCAGGCGCGGCGGCGATGATCCTCGAGACCGGGCTCAACCAGCCGGAGGCGATCGCGCTCTACGAGTCGTCGGGGTATCTGCCGATCCCGGGCTTCGGGTTCTACGCCGATGCCCCGCTGTCGCGCTGCTTCGCGAAGTCGCTGCGCGGCTGGCCGGCCTAGTTGACGTCTCGTCGCCGGACCAGCAGCACCGTCGCGACCGGCAACAGCACCAGGTAGGCGAGCAGCGTCCACACTGCCCGGTCGCCGGAGATCGCGTCGACGACACCCGGTGTGCTGTCCGGGCCACCGACTCCGACCAGCGAACCGATCAGTGAACCCGCCGCCGTACCCGGCAACACATGCGTGAAGGTGGCCACGGGAGCAAGCAGCGTCCCGACGCCGCGCAACAGGTTCTCGATCACCAGCGCCCAGACCAGACCGAGGCCGACCGAGAGTGCCGGCCCGCGGGCCAGGGTGCCGAGCAGGAAGCCCGCGAAGGCCCACATCTCCAGCACCAGGAAGCCTGCACCCACGGCCTGGGCGGTGTCGCCCAGTCCCGGCCACACCACGTGCTGTCCCTCCGCGGCCGCGACGACCAGCGAGAGGCCGAGGTCGAAGACCAGCGTGACCACGATGGTCCCTGCGACGAAGACGGCCAGCGCGGTGGTCGATCCGAGCACGGTCGACGTACGCGACGGCCCCTGGGTGAAGACGGTCTTCCAGCTGCCCCAGCCATAGCCGCTCCCGGCCACGATCGCGCCGAGCACCAGCATCAGCGCACCGCCGAACATCGGCATCCCGTCGACGAGGGTGTTCGGCACTCCGACCGGCATGATCGTGGCGAGCAGGGAGGCGGCGCTCTCGCCCTCGTTGGAGAAGCTGTTGCTGCCGGACTTGTAGGCGACGTAGTTGAACACGTAGCCGAACAGCGCGCTCAGGGTGAGCCAGGCGCCGAGCGTCACCCAGACGGCGGGCCACTTGCGGATACGCAGCAGCTCCGCGCCCGTGCTCGCGCCGACCTGGCCAAGGGTGGATGTCTTCACAGGCGTCGTCACAGTTGTCATCACGGTTGTCATCACGGGGCCTCCAGTACTGGTGTCGTCATCTCGAAGAAGACCTCTTCGAGGCTGCGTTCGCTCGTTGCGATCTCGTGGACGTCGATGTGCTCGGCGACCAGCTCGCGGACCACTTCAGGCGCCCGCTCCGCAGGTACGTCGAGCAACAGGTGGTCGCCCTGGACCCGGACGCCCTCGTCGCCGGCGAGCCGCATGCTGATCGCGAGCGCCCGGTCGAGCGGGGTGGCCCGGACCAGCAGCGAGGTCGCTCCGCGGAGCTCGGCGACGGTCGACTCACGCAGCAGCAGACCGTTGTTGATCACGCCGACGCGGTGGCAGATCTCCTGCACCTCATCGAGGAGATGGCTGGAGAGCAGCACGGTCTGGCCGTCGTGTGCGAGCTGCACGATCAGCGCCCGCATGTCGGCCATGCCGGCCGGGTCGAGCCCGTTCGTCGGCTCGTCGAGCACGATCAGGTCGGGGTCGCCCATCAGCGCCGACGCCACCCCGAGCCGTTGTTTCATGCCGAGGGAGTACGACTTGAACCTGTCGTCACCGCGGTCGGCCAGGTCGACCCGCTCGAGAGCCGCCTCGACGACTTCCCGCCCGATGCCCCGGTAGCGCGCCATCACGCGCAGGTTGTCGCGACCGGTCAGGTAGGGATAGAAGCCCGGACCCTCGATCAGCGCTCCGACTCGGGCCGTCACTTCGGGCTCGCCCGCAGGGCGGCCCAGGACGCTCGCCGACCCGGCGGTCGGCCGGATCAGCCCGAGCATCATCCGCAACGTGGTCGTCTTCCCGGCTCCGTTGGGCCCCAGGAAGCCGTAGACCTCGCCACGCCTCACGGTCATGCTGACGCGGTCGACGGCGAGTCGCCCGGTCTCGGCCCGGCCGTACTGCTTGGTCAGTTCCCTTGTTTCCACCACGAGTTCGTCCATGACCCCACCCTCGGACGACCGGCTCGAATGTGCGTCCGCCACCGAGCGGCTCGTGGCTACGCAGGTTTGCGTACGCCGGTTACGCACTGCCGGGGACGCCTCCGGGGGGACGCGACCCTTAACGTCGTCGGTATGAGCAAGCCCGCCAACTGGTTGATCGTGCCTTTCCTGCTTGTCGTGCTCGCCGGAACGATGGCCGTCAACCACGACGACGCGGCGAAGGCGGCCGCGCTTGCGGTGCCACTGGTCGCGATCGCCACCCTCGCCGTGCTGCTGCACCGGTCGAACCCGCGCGCGACCCTGCTCCTGAACGCGGCCGCCGTCACTGCGTATCTGGCGCTGGACTTCGCCAACGGTCCGGTCTACCTGACGCTGCCGGTCGTGACGTTCTTCGTGGCGCTGGTCTGCCCTCCTCCGCGCTGGATGCCCGCTGCCGGCGCCGCGGTCGTGCTGACCGGTGCCGGCCTGGTCGTGCGGGACCTCTACAGCGAGAACGCCGGACACTTCGGCGACGGCCTCTGGCCCTGGTTCGGCGTCGCCGGTCTGGTAGCCGCGGCCGGGGCCGTCGCGACCACCACCCGGACCCGTCGAGAGGCGAACGCCGAACGGACCCGGCGGGCGGCGACCGAGGAACAGCTCCGGATGGCCCAGGACCTGCACGACGGCGTCGGCCACGGGCTTGCGGTGATCGCCATGCAGGCCGGTGTCGCCCTGCACGTGCTCGACCAGGATCCGACCGCCGCCCGCGAGTCGCTGCTCGCCATCCGCGACACGAGCAAGGAGTCGCTCGACGCACTCCGTGCCGAGCTGTCCGCGCTCACGCCGGGGCAGCAGCCGCTGACCCGGGCTCCCCGCCGCGGGCTTGCCGATCTCGACGTGCTCCTCGACCGGGTGCGCGCGGGCGGGCTCCCGGTCTCCGTGGACTCCTCGAGGCCGTCGAGACCCGTTTCGAGTGAGCTCGACGAGACGGCGTACGTCGTGGTCCAGGAGTCGCTGACCAACGTGCTGCGACACGCAAACGCCGGCTCGGCCCACGTCGCGGTCACCGAGGATGACGGGTCGCTGCTGGTCACGGTCACCGACGACGGGCAGGGTGGAGCCGTGCCAGAAGACAACGCAGGGGGGATGGGCATCAGCGGCATGCGGACGCGGGCCGAACGCGTCGGCGGCACCCTCGAAGCCGGGCCGACCGCAACCGGCTTCCGGGTGCGGGCGTCGCTGCCGTTCGGTGCGCGATGATCCGGGTGGCGATCGTCGACGACCAGGCCCTGATCCGGATGGGCCTGCGCACCCTGATCGACGCGGAGCCGGATCTCGAGCTGGTTGGCGAGGCCGAGGACGGGGTGGCCGGTCTTCAGCTGGTGCGGTCCCGGCGACCGGACGTGGTGCTGTGCGACATCCGGATGCCCGGCCTCGACGGGCTCGAGCTGCTGCGCCAGGTCTCGGCCGACGAGTCGTTGTCCGGCGTCCGCGTGGTGATGCTGACGACCTTCGAGCTCGACGAGTACGTCTTCGAGGCCCTGCGCCTCGGTGCCAGCGGCTTCCTGCTCAAGGACGCCGAACCCGCCCGACTGCTCGATGCGGTCCGGCTGGTCGCGGACGGGGGATCGTTGCTGGCGCCGTCGGTGACCCGCCGGGTGATCGAGCAGTTCGGCCAGTCCCGTGGACGCGCGACGACCGCTCATCCTCAGATCGACGACCTCACCGACCGCGAGCGCGAGATCGTCGGCTGGGTCGCGACCGGACTGTCCAACCAGGAGATCGCCGAACAGCTGGTGGTCAGCCCCGACACCGTGCGCACCCATGTCAGTCGCGCCATGGTCAAGCTGCATGCCCGAGACCGTGCCCAGCTGGTCGTCTTTGCCATCCAGTCCGGAGTGGAACCGCCAGTCGCGTCCTGATGTAGGTGGAGTCGGGCAGACTTCGAGGGTGCACCCCCTCGTTGGCGAGTTCCTGAGCATTGGCAGCCTCGTGGAGAAGCTGCTGCACCTCGACCCGCTGTGGATCTACGTGATCGTTGCGCTGCTGGTGTTCCTAGAGGATGCGGTCTTCATCGGCTTCGCGATCCCCGGTGAGACGGCCGCGATCGTCGCCGGGGTCGCGTCCAGCCTGGAGCACGTGGATCTCGGCCTGGCGATCGTGATCGTGGTGAGCGCGGCGATCCTCGGTGACTCGGTCGGCTACGAGGTCGGCAAGCACTTCTTCGGCCCGAAAGTGCTGCACAGCGGTCTGCTCAGCAGGCACCGGGCGCGGATCGACGGAGCCCATGACTTCCTGCGGCGACGTGGCGGGATCGCAGTCTTCCTGGGCCGCTTCACCGCGTTCTTCCGGGCGATGATGCCCGCACTCGCCGGGTCGGCCCACCTGCCGTATCGCACGTTCCTCAAGTGGAATGCGATCGGCGGTGTCGTCTGGGGAACCCTCTGGGTCGTGGTCGGTCACATCGCGGGCTCGTCGTACCACGCGATCGAGCAGAAGGTCGGCCGGTCCTCCGGCATCGCGGCAGTCGTCCTCGTCGTGCTCTTGCTGGTGATCTGGAAGATCAGGTCGGAACGCCGAGCCGACTGATCCTCCGAAACAGCTGACCGGCCGGCACCCCTACGACCGGTGGGCCGCTAGCTGGTCGCCCACGCCTCGTTCCAGCCCTTGATGTCGGAGGCCGGACGTGACGCCGGCCCGGTGTAGATCGCGGACGGGCGGATCAACCGGCCGGTGCGCTTCTGCTCCAGGATGTGGGCCGACCAGCCGGCGGTGCGTGCGCAGGTGAACATCGAGGTGAACATGTGCGGCGGGACCTCGGCGAAGTCGAGCACGATCGCTGCCCAGAACTCCACGTTGGTCTCGAGCACGCGGTCGGGCCGACGCTCCTTGAGCTCCGCGAGAGCGGCCTTCTCGAGCGCCTCGGCCACCTCGTAGCGGGGGGCGTTCAGCTCCTTCGCCGTACGCCGCAGGACGCGGGCGCGTGGGTCCTCCGCGCGGTAGACCCGGTGGCCGAAGCCCATCAGTCGTTCGCCCGAGTCGAGCAGCCCCTTCACGTAGGCCGTCGGGTCACCGCTCTTCTCGACATCCTCGATCATGCCCAGCACCCGAGCCGGGGCGCCGCCGTGGAGCGGGCCGCTCATCGCGCCGATGGCTCCGGAGAACGCGGCGGCCACATCGGCGCCGGTCGAGGTGATCACCCGCGCGGTGAAGGTGGAGGCGTTCATGCCGTGCTCGGCTGCGGAGCTCCAGTAGGCGTCGATCGCCTTGACGTGCTCGGGGTCCGGCTCGCCCTTCCAGCGGATCATGAAGCGGTCGGCGAGGGTTTCGCCCTTGTCGACCTCGCGCTGCGAGACGACGGCCTTGTCGAGGCCGCGTGCGGCCTGGGCGGCGTACGACAACACCATCACCGCAACCCGGCTGAGGTCCTCGCGGGCCTGCTCGTCGCTGATGTCGTAGGTCTGGCCGAAGCCGAAGGCGGGTGCGAGCATCGCGACTGCCGCCTGCACGTCGACCCGGATGTCGCCGGTGTGGACGGGAATGTTGTACGGCTCGGCCGGGGGCAGCCCGGGCTCGTAGTCACCGTCGATCAGCAGTCCCCAGACCTTCTCGAACGGGATCCGTCCGACGATCTCCTCGATGTCGACACCGCGATAGCGAAGGGCTGAGCCTTCCTTGTCCGGCTCGGCGATCTCGGACTCAAATGCGATCACGCCTTCAAGGCCGTGGTGTACCTCGGTCATCGGTTCGACTCCTTCGTCGGCAGGCCCGGAAGATTGTCGGGCCCAGAAAACAAATCCTGTGGGGTGGCTCAGGACAGACGCCAAGGACGCATTCTGCCAGCACGGGTTATCTTCGCGACATGGATCCCGACTTGGCTGCCCTGAGACAGGAGTACGAGCTCGGAGGACTGGCCGAGGCGGATGCCCCGGCCGATCCGCTCACCCTGTTCGCGGCCTGGTTCGCGGAGGCAGAGGGAGGCGGCGTTCACGAGCCGAATGCGATGGTGCTGGCGACGGCGTCGACGACCGGTCAGCCCGCTGCGAGGGCGGTCCTGCTCAAGGGCCTGTCCGCCGCCGGCTTCGTCTTCTACACGAACCAGGAGTCTCGCAAGGGCAGCGATCTCGCGGTGAATCCCTTGTGTGCATTGACGTTTCCGTGGTTCGAGTTGCAACGACAGGTCCGCGTCGAGGGGACCGCCTCCGTCGCACCACGGTCCGATGCGGAGGCCTACTTCGCCACCCGGCCACGTGAGTCGCAGCTCGGTGCGTGGGCCTCCCGGCAGTCGAGCGTGGTGTCGTCCCGAGCAGCTCTCGACGCGTCGTACGCCGACGTGGAGGCGCGCTTCGCCGGGACGGACGTGCCGTGCCCGCCGCACTGGGGTGGGTACGTCGTTGCTCCGCGGGTCGTGGAGTTCTGGCAGGGCAGGCGCGGCCGGATGCACGACCGGCTCGTCTACCGGCTCACCGGCAGCGGCTGGGCGATGGAGCGGCTGGCGCCCTGAGCGCCCGGCAGATGATCTGAATCGGCCCTCGCGGACACCGCTCCGAGCCCTACGCTGCGGGGATGATGAAGCTGTTCCGGGGCGATCCCCGTCTGCTGATCAACGCGGCGCCGTGGGCGATCGTGGTCGTAGTGGTCAAGGGCCTCCTCGAATGGGCCGGCGTCCACCCGCTCGAGCTCAGCACCCTGCTCCCCGCGACGATCACGGCCGAGGTGTTCATCATCGGCTTCCTGCTCGCCGGCACCTCGTCGGACTACAAGGAGGCCGAGCACCTGCCGGGGGAGATCTCGGCATCCCTGGAGACGATCGCCGACGAATGCCTGATCACCGCCACGGATCCGGGGCTGCCCGAAGCGCAGCAGTGCCTGGCCAAGCTGGTCGAGATCAGCCACGCGATCCGGCAGTGGCTGCTTCACAACCACGAGTTCTCACGCGTGATGGCCGACCTCCGCTCGCTGAACGACTACTTCATCGTGTTCGGGCCCAAGATCCAGCCGGGCTTCACCACCCGGCTCAAGTCCGAGCAGGCGGCCATGCGGAAGGTCGTGCTGCGGATGGACACGATCCGGCGTACGTCGTACGTCCGGGCGGCGTACACGATCGCGGAGGCAACGGCCGTCGTCCTGGTCATCATCCTGCTGATGACCGACCTCGGCTCCGTAGCGCCGACGCTGAGCCTGATCGGGACCATCACCTACCTGCTGGTCTACATGCTCACGCTGATCCGCGACCTGGACAATCCGTTCGACTACGCCGGCGGCAAGGTGGGCGGGGCGGATGTCTCACTCGAGGTGCTCGAGCTCACCGAGGAGAGGCTGCGTGCGCTGCTGGTCACGATCAGCTGACCGTCAATGCGTGTGATCGGACCCAGCCGGCACGTCGGATCACCCGCACAGCCGGCACCCGACCTGGACGGGCGGAAAACCATTTGTGAGTGAGTGCTCACTCACGTAGCCTGTTGGTTGTGACTGCCAACCAAGTCAAGCGAGGCCGGGCGCCGTCGATGCCTGCCGACGAACGCCGCGAGGCGCTCGTGCTGGCCACCTTGCCGCTGCTGCGCGTGCACGGTCGAGCCGTGAGCACCAGGCAGATTGCCGAGGCAGCAGGCGTTGCCGAGGGCACGATCTTCCGGGTCTTCGACTCCAAGGACGAGCTCATCGAAGAGGCGCTCGTCAAGGCGTTCCAGCCCGAGACCTTCATCGACCAGGCGGAGGGGCTCGACCCGACCGCCCCGTTCCGGGAGCGGATGGTCGCGCTGGTCACCCTGCTGCAGAAGCGGTTCACCGACACGTTCGTGCTGATGCGCGCGGTCGGCATGGTCGGACCACCACGCCATCGCCTCGAACGCGGCGAGGAGATGGACGACTGGCGCGAGCAGATCACGAAACGCATGGTCGAGTTCGTCGGGGACGGTGCTGACGAGCTGCGGATCTCGGCTTCGGAGCTCGTGCATGTGCTCCGGCTGCTGACGTTCTCGGCCAGTCACCCGGAGATTGCGGACGGCCGAACGCTCACGCCCGAACAGATCGTCGGCATCGTGCTCGACGGCGTACTGCTCAAGGACATTCCAGCCAAGAAGAAGGGGGCGCGCTGATGTTGATCCGTCTCACGCGCGAATATCTGAAGCCGTACAGGAACTGGCTGACGACCATCGTGCTGCTCCAGTTCGTCGGCACGGTCGCCGCGCTCTACCTGCCGAGCCTCAACGCGGACATCATCGACAAGGGAGTCGCGGTCGGGGACACCGGCTACATCGTCCGGGTGGGCGGGATGATGCTCGCGGTCGCACTGCTGCAGATCGGCTGCTCGGTGGCGGCTGTCTGGTACTCCTCCCGGACGGCGATGGGCTTCGGCCGCGACGTTCGCGCCTCGATCTTCCGCCGCGTCGGCGCGTTCTCGTCGCGCGAGGTCCAGCACTTCGGCGCACCCTCGCTGATCACCCGCCAGACCAACGACGTGCAACAGGTCCAGATGCTCGTGCTGATGTCGTGCACGCTGATGGTGGCCGCCCCGATCATGATGGTCGGCGGCGTGATCATGGCCATGCGCACGAACTTCGGCCTGTCCTGGCTGCTCGGGGTCTCGATCCCGGCCCTGCTGCTCTCGGTGGGCTTCATCGTGTCGCGGATGGTGCCGAGCTTCCGGGTCATGCAGGTGCGCATCGATGAGGTGAACCGGTTGCTGCGCGAGCAGATCACCGGTGTCCGGGTGGTCCGGGCCTTCGTGCGCGAGCCCCATGAGACCAAGCGCTTCGCGGGAGCCAACGAGGACCTCACCGCTGTGGCGATCCGCGCCGGACGCTGGCAGGCGACGATGTTCCCGACGGTGATGATGATCATGAATGCGTCGTCCGTCGCGGTGCTGTGGTTCGGCGGCCACCGGGTCGAGAGCGGTCAGATGGAGGTCGGTCAGCTGACCGCGTTCCTCGCCTACCTGGTGCAGATCCTGATGTCGGTGATGATGGCGACCTTCATGATGATGATGATCCCGAGGTCGGCCGTGTGTGCGGACCGGATCATCGAGGTGCTCGACACCGACTCCTCCGTCGTACCTCCTGCCGAGCCCGTCACGGTGGTCACCGAGCGCGGAACCCTGGCCTTCGAGCACGTCGAGCTGACCTACCCGGGCGCCGATGTCCCCGTCGTCCGCGATGTCTCCTTCACTGCCCAGCTCGGTCAGACGGTGGCGATCATCGGATCCACGGGTGCAGGCAAGTCCACGATGGTCAACCTGATCCCGCGGCTCTTCGACGTCACCGGCGGACGCGTCCTGGTCGACGGTGTGGACGTACGCCGGCTCGACCCGGACCTGCTCTGGAACACCATCGGACTGGTGCCACAGAAGGCGTTCCTCTTCTCCGGCACCGTTGCGAGCAACCTCCGCTACGGCAAGCCGGATGCCACCGAGGACGAGATGTGGACGGCTCTCGAGATCGCCCAGGCAAGGGAGTTCGTCGAGGCGATGCCCGACGGCCTCGAGTCGAAGATCGCCCAGGGCGGCACCAACGTCAGCGGTGGCCAGCGACAGCGCCTCGCGATCGCCCGGGCACTGATCAGGAAGCCCGAGATCTATCTCTTCGACGACTCGTTCTCGGCTCTCGACCTCGCGACCGATGCCCGGCTCCGTGCCGCGCTCGGTCCGGTCACGCGCGACGCGACCGTGCTGATCGTCGCCCAGCGGGTCACCACGATCCGCGATGCCGACCAGATCCTGGTCGTCGAGGACGGCGAGGTGGTCGGCCGCGGCACCCATGAGGAGCTGCTTGCGGGTTGCGAGACCTACCAGGAGATCGTCGAGTCGCAGCTGAGCGCGGAGGAGGCGGCATGAGCGCGGGTACTTCGGATCGGGACGTGGTCTCGACAAGCTCGACCACCGGCCCAGGCTCGACCACCGGGGGCGGCGGCACGCTCAAGGAGACCGAGCGCATCCAGTCGAACCCGGGTGGACCGAATCGCGGGCCGTTCGGCGGCATGGTCGGCCAGAAGGCGTCGACGTTCGGTCCGTCCGCGAAGAGGCTGATGGGGCGGATGCGGCCTGCACGGTTCAAGGCCATCGGGGTCGTCGTGCTCGCCGTCAGCAGCGTCGTCCTCACCGCGTTCGGGCCCAAGATCCTCGGCCGGGCAACCGACCTGATCTTCGGCGGGCTGCTCGGCAGGACTCTCTCGGCCGAGTTCCCCGGTCAGAGCCAGCAGCAGATCGCCGACAGCCTTCGCAACCACAACCAGGGCCGGCTGGCCGACCTGGTCGGCTCGATGAACAGCTTCGACCTGCACGGGGTGAACTTCGACAGCGTCCGCACCGTGCTGCTGCTCGTGCTCGGTGTGTACGTCGCTGCATCGCTGCTCGGCTGGCTGCAGGGCTACCTGCTCAACGACGTGGTGCAGGGGACTGTCCTGCGGATGCGCTCGGACGTCGAGGACAAGGTCAACCGGCTGCCGCTGAGCTACTTCGACCGGCAACCCCGCGGTGAGCTGCTCAGCCGGGTCACCAACGACATCGACAACGTCAGCCAGACCCTGCAGCAGACGATGAGCCAGCTGCTCACGTCCGTGCTGACCGTGGTGGCAGTGCTCGCGATGATGTTCTGGATCTCGCCGCTGCTGGCGCTGGTCGCGCTGATCACGGTGCCGCTGTCGATGCTCGTCACCCGGGCGATCATGAAGCGCTCGCAGGGGATGTTCATCGACCAGTGGCGGCGTACGGGCAAGCTCAACGGGCACATCGAGGAGACCTTCTCGGGCCACGCGCTGGTCAAGGTGTTCGGCCGTCAGCACGAGGTCGAGGAGGTCTTCGCGAAGGAGAACGACGCGCTCTACAAGGCCTCGTTCAGTGCGCAGTTCATCAGCGGCCTGATCATGCCGATCATGATGTTCATCGGGAACCTCAACTACGTGGTGATCGCCGTGCTCGGTGGTCTCCGGGTGGCGAGCGGCTCGATGTCGCTGGGCGACGTGCAGGCCTTCATCCAGTACTCCCGCCAGTTCACCCAGCCACTGACGCAGGTCGCGTCGATGGCCAATCTCCTGCAGTCCGGGGTGGCTTCGGCCGAGCGGGTCTTCGAGCTCCTCGACGCCGAGGAGGAGCCCGTCGAGGAGCACGGCGCGGTTGGCGCGGTCCAGCGTCATGGCGAGGTGCGCTTCGAGCACGTGTCCTTCTCCTACGACGCCGACCGGCCGCTCATCTCGGACCTGTCACTCCTCGCCGAGCCCGGCCAGACGGTCGCGATCGTCGGCCCGACCGGGGCCGGCAAGACCACGCTGGTCAACCTGGTGATGCGGTTCTACGACGTGAGTGCCGGGCAGATCCTGCTCGACGGGGTGGACATCGACTCGATGCCGCGCGCCGCGCTGCGCAGCCAGATCGGGATGGTGCTGCAGGACACCTGGCTCTTCGCCGGGACGATCCGGGAGAACATCGCCTATGGCCGACCGAACGCATCCGACGAGGAGATCCTCGAGGCCGCGCGGGCGACGTTCGTCGACCGGTTCGTGCACTCCCTGCCCGAGGGCTACGACACCCACATCGACGAGGAGGGTTCGAACCTCTCCGCGGGCGAGCGCCAGCTGATCACGATCGCGCGGGCGTTCCTGTCCAACCCGGCGCTGCTGATCCTCGATGAGGCGACCTCGTCGGTCGACACCCGCACGGAGCTGTTGCTGCAGCACGCGATGGCAGCCCTGCGGACGGACCGTACGTCGTTCGTGATCGCGCACCGGCTCTCCACGATCCGTGACGCCGACCTGATCCTGGTGATGGAGGACGGAGCGATCGTCGAGCAGGGCACCCATGAGTCGCTGCTCGCTGCGGACGGGGCCTACGCCCGCCTCTACAACGCCCAGTTCGCCGCAGCAGTGGTCGCCTAGCGGCGGGCTCAGGGGGTCGGGTGGCGTGCGTCGTACTTGAGAAACTTCGGCTGCAGCGACGCGGCGATCAGCACGCCGGCGACACAGGCGAGTCCACCGGCGATGAGCGCGACCCGCTCTCCGAGAGTCGAGCCGCCGGAGCCGATCAGGAAGTCACCGGCCCTCGGTCCACCCGCGACGACGACGATGAACACTCCTTGCAGCCGGCCGCGCAGCTCGTCGGGCGCGGCCACCTGCAGGATCGTGGAGCGGTACGCCGACGACACCATGTCGCACGCTCCCGAGATGGCCAGGCAGATCACGCCGACCCAGAGGATGGACGTGATCCCGACAGAGCCGACGGCGAGGCCGTAGCCACAGACCGCGATCACAACCGCCAGTCCCTGCAGCCGAACGCGCGAGACCCAGCCCGAGAAGAGGAATGCCGCCAGTGCGCCCATCGCGGGTGCCGACTGGAGCAGGCCGACCGTTCCGGTGCCGGCGTTGTACACGCGCGCGGCCATGGCCGGGAACAGTGCCCGTGGCTGGGCGAGCACCATCGCGCAGAGGTCGATGATGAAGGTCATCCGCAGGTTCGGTGAGGTTCGCAGGTAGCGCAGGCCCTCGAAGACCGAGCGCAGGCCGGGCCTGGAGACCTTGCCCTCGGGCGGCATCTTCGGCAGCCGGAGCAGCGCGTAGTACGACGCCGAGAACGTGATCGCGTCGATCGCGTACGCCATCCCGTAGCCCCCGAACTTGGTGGCAAGCGCACCGAGCATCGGTCCGAGCGTGAAGCCGAGGTTGAACGACGCCATGTTCAGCGCGGAGGCGGCGGGCAGCAGCTCGCGAGGCAGCAGCCGGGCGATCATCGCGTTGCGCGCCGGGCTGTTCAGTGCGAATGCCGCCGACTGCAACGCGGTCACCGCATAGAGGACCCAGGTGTGGTGGTTGTGCAGGAAGCCCTGTGCTGCGAGCGCAACCGAGCAGAACCACGCCAGCGCCGAGGCCATCAAGGAGAGCTTGCGACGGTCCATCGCGTCGGCGATCGCGCCGCCGTACAGCCCGAACCCGACGAGCGGCAGGAGCGCGCACGCGCCAATGACGCCGACAGCGAAGGACGAGTGGCTGATCGCATAGACCTGGATCGCGACCGTGACCGCTGTCATCTGCTGGCCGAGCTGCCCCACCGAGTTGCCGAAGAAGAGTCGCCGGAAGGCCGGTGATGCGCGAAGAGGGCGGATGTCGGTCAGGATCCCCCTCATGCAGAGGATCGTCTCGCAGCCAATCCCATTGATTCCCACCGCCCCCCGACTTACCGTTGTGGCACACGGGAAAGGAGGTGGTCCAGGAAATGATTTCTCTTAGGACGCGTGAGGTGGCTGCTCGCTAGCAGCACACCGGTCCGCCGGCACGGTTGCTGGCGAATCCACAAGCAGTCACCCGACCCGCAGGCGACCCGGTCGTCCACCGAAGTGATGTTCCGCATCACGCCTGCGGGTCGCTGCTGTGCGTACGCTTGGGCTAGACCGCTTCACAACCCGGTTGTATTTTACAACTATTTGGGTATTCTTCAGCCATGATTGCAACGAACCGGGACAGCCGATGACGCGAGGCAAAACCGACGCCATGCGCGACCTCGAACACGAGATGGGCGTCCTGATCCGCAGGATTCGGCGTGTGATGGTGCTCCGGGCACAGTTCGTGCATCCCGACCTGAACGCCGTCTCCTACTCCGTACTGACCAACCTCGCCGACACGGGGCCCAAGCGGGCCACCGAGATCGCCGACACCTTCGCCATCGACAAGGGTGCCGTCAGCCGACAGGTCCAGCAGCTCGTCGACCTCGATCTGGTCGACCGTACGCCGGACCCGAACGACGGCCGCGCGTCGATCCTGCAGCTCAGTGCCCTGGGCCGGTCGCGGCTCGACGCAGTGAACCGGAACCGCCGCAAGTTCCTCGATGACCGGCTCGCCGAGTGGTCGGCGGCCGACCTGTCGGACTTCGTGGGCTGGCTGTCTCGCTACAACGCCTCGCTCGACTGACGCAGGCTCTGGCTAGGCCCGTCCGAACAACGCGGGGTCGACCGCGACCCAGAGGTGCTCGGCCCGTCCCACCACCCGCCCATCGGAGTCGTGCAGGGTGGACGCGGTGATGGTCTTGCGGCCATCCTCACCGAGCTTCTGCCCCATCGCGACATGGGGTTCGCCGATGCGGGGCAGCTCGTCGATGATGGCGGTCATCCGGGCGAGCACCATCATCCGGCCGGTCAGCTCACCGCCGGCCCAGCCTCCGGAGCAGTCCAGCGCCGCCCAGGTCGCGGCCAGACTCGCCTGCTGCCCATCTGCCCCGGCGATGGTCGCGTCGGGGGTCCAGGGCGTGGCCGCCCGCGCTGTGCCGCCTGGTCCCGGATCGACCGGCCCCGGGAAGATCCTCAACCCGTCCGTGCGGTCGGTTCCGCAGCTGAAGCAGGTCGGGAACGGGTGGTTCGCCAGTCCGGGATAGGACCGGCTTGCGCTGACCGCCTCGTCGTAGGACACCGGCTCGACGGGGTCGATGGTTGCTTGGGCGATCGCTGCCGTCGCGATGACGGATCCGCCGCGGGAGAGCGTTGCCACCCCGTCCACCACGATCACCTCCATCGGCACGTCGAGCGGCGGCGGGTGACGCAGTGACACCGTGACTGCCTCACCTGGCGCACTGGAGAGGCGCTCGGCGAGAGCACCCGCGACGTACCCACCGTTGCCGGAGGAGGGCGGGCCGCAGAAACGATGGGCGATCAGCAGGGTTTCATCCACGATCATCACCTTGCATGCTGAATTGCCTGATGGGCAACAATGGGCGGGTGAGCGACCTGATCGACACCACCGAGATGTACCTCCGCACGATCTATGAGCTGGTCGAGGAGGGCATCACGCCGTTGCGCGCCCGGATTGCCGAGCGTCTGCACCAGAGCGGCCCGACAGTCAGCCAGACGGTCGCCCGGATGGAACGCGACGGCCTGCTCACGGTCGAGGGCGACCGACACCTGCAGCTCACGGACCAGGGGATGAGCCTGGCGACCCGGGTGATGCGCAAGCACCGGCTCGCCGAGCGGCTGCTGACCGATGTGATCGGGCTGCCCTGGGAGCTCGTCCACGAGGAGGCCTGCCGCTGGGAGCACGTGATGAGCGAGACGGTCGAGCTCCGGCTGCTCGAGCTCCTCAAGCATCCCACCGAGTCGCCGTACGGCAACCCGATCCCGGGTCTCGCCGAGCTCGGCGAGAGCGCCGACAGTGAAGGTTTCATGACCGACGTCGAGGCGTTGTCCGACGTCGTCGGCACGTCCATCGAGGGTGTGCTGGTGCGGATCCGCCGGATCTCCGAGGAGATGCAGAAGGACGAGGTGCTGATGGGTGCGCTGCGCCGCGTGGGCGCCCGGCCCGGTGAGATCGTGGCCGCGGCGGCCACACTTCAAGGCATCATGGTCGGCAGCTCGGGCGAGACCACGGAGATCGATCTCGAGGCCGCCGAGCACATCTTCGTGGGCCGGGCCTGACGTCGGTCAGCCCGCCAGCATGGTCAGGTCGAGCCGGCCGAGGAACTCGCTGCACCCGGCTTCGACCTTGTACGTCGCAAACTCGTCTCCGCGGGTGACTCCCCGGTTCAGGATCACGATCGGGATCCCTCGCCTGGCTGCCTGACGGACGAACCGCAGGCCGGACATCACCGTCAGTGACGAGCCCGCGACGAGCAGGGCCTCGGTCGCGTCGACCGCCGCCTGGCAACGCGCGACGCGCTCCTTGGGGACGTTCTCCCCGAAGAAGACCACGTCGGGCTTCAGGCGGCCACCGCAGGCGCAGGTCGGTACGACGAAGCCGGTCGTGTTCTCCAGCGCGACGTCACCGTCGGGTCTGACCGGCGACGTGCTGTGGGTCTCGACGTAGCCCGGGTTCGCGGCGGCCATCTGGGCCTGGATCTGGCGCCGGCCCGAGACGACCCGGCAGTCCAGGCAGATCACGTCGGAGATCCTGCCGTGCAACGCGATCACGTCGGGCTGGCCGGCGCGCTCGTGCAGGCCGTCGACGTTCTGGGTGATCAGCAGGTCGAGCTGTCGGTGGCCGAGCCGGGCGAGGGCGAGGTGGCCTGCGTTGGGTTCCGCGTCCCGCATCCGCGACCAGCCAACGTGGGCGCGGGCCCAGTAGCGCTGCTGGCTCTCGGGGCCGGCGACGAACTCCTGGTAGGTCATCGGCATCCGGACAGGGGCGCCCGGGCCGCGGTAGTCGGGGATGCCCGAGTCGGTCGAGAGACCGGCACCGGTGAGCGCGACGAAGCGCCGCGACCCGAGGAGATCGAGCGAGTCGGTGGTCGAGCTCGTCGAGACCTCAGCGGGCATAGCGGAGCTCGGCGCGGGCGCGCGCCTTGGCGGCCTCTGCCTCACGGTTCTTCGGCGGTGCCGTGGTGACCAGGTCTTCGAGCAGATGCCTGGTGATGTGGGCGATCTCGTCCACGGCCTGGTCGAACGCGGCCTGGTTGGCAGCCGACGGCTTCGTCGTCCCACTGATCTTGCGGACGTACTGGACGGCCGCTGCGTGGACCTCGTCGCGTGATGCCGGGGGATCGAAGTTGTGAAGGGTTCGGATGTTGCGGCACATGGGTCGAGCCTACGTCGCATCCGATCAGCCGAGCGTGATCAGCCTGACGCTGTCGCCGACCAGCGCGACCCGGTTGTCCGGCAGGGGCAACGCCCGGATCGAGTACCCACCGGCCGACGGCGCCCCCGCGACGTCCAGCGAACCGTCGGCGCCGACCCGGAGGACGACTGTCCGGGGTCCGTCGGGTGAGGTCGCGTCCTGGATGGTGGTCACCGCGGTGGAGGTGCCGGCCAGCCAGGTGAAGGCGCGGGGATCGTCGACCGCGCTGAGGTTGGTGTTCGCACCGAACTCGTGCGTCGAGACCCGGACCGGGTGTGCCAGGTCCGAGAGGTCGAAAACGGCAGCCTGGGCCCTCGACGGTGCGCCTTCCGACGAGCTCGTGCCGAGGCCGAGGACCAGATCGCTCCCGATCGGGTGCAGATAGCCGGAGTAGCCAGGAATCTTCAACGCTCCAAGGGCTTTCGGGTGGTCCTGGTCGGTCAGGTCGATCGTGTAGAGCGGGTCGACCTGCCGGAACGTGACGAGGACGGCGAGGTTGTCGAACCAGCGAACGGCCTGGAGGTTCTCGTCGATGCCCAGCCCCCTGAGAGCCCCCGTCTCGACCAGGGCGCCGTCCTCCTCGGAGAGCACCTCGATGCCGTTCTGGTCGACGGCTCCGCTGGGTCCGGCGTACGACACGGCGACGCGCAGCTTGCCGGCGTGCTCGTCGAGCGACCAGCGGTCCTTGACGATGCCGGGCAGCTGCCCGGATCCGACGTACGTCGCCCGGGTGCCGTCGAGCCTGAACGCATGGATCTGGGTGATCACCGCGGCCGGTGGAGCCGTCGGCCTGGGCGCACGGCTGAGCTCCTCGACCGGAGGTGCGTCATCCGTCGTCGTCGCGACGTAGAGCCGGCGGTCGGAGGAGTAGACGAGCCCGCCACCGGCGGTGATCGCCACGCTCGAGCGGTCGGACGGGTTGCCGACGTCGTACCCGATCACCGCCAGCGTCTCCGTGCCGGAGAACACCTGTGGATGCATCACGTCCTGGCAGTCGACCAGAGGCTTCGTCGCGCCGTCGGTCGTCACGCTCGGCAACCAGTCGTCGATCGTGCTCCTGCGGACCACCGCGCGGTTGGCCGCCGTGGCCTGCGCTGTCGTCAGGTTCGTGCCGGGCATCACGAAACGGAGCGACGGTCGGGGCGTCGAGGTGACCAGTCGGACGGTGTCGCCGTACTGCCTCAGTGAGATCTGGCTGCCGGAGTAGGTGTCGTCGGCCACGATCACCGGGTTCGCCGGGTCGCTGATGTCGAGGTCGACCAGCCGGCTCTGCGTGAGGGTCCGCGGATAGATCGGTGACCGGCCGCTGATCGAGTCGGTCTTCACGGGGAAGGCGATGCCACCGCCGGTCGAGGTGCTGACCAGGACGTGGTGGCCGACGAGCAGCAGCTGGCCACCCCAGCTGCCCTTCGGCAGGGTGTAGTGGCCGACGTCTCGCGGAGCAGCGCCGCTGACGTCGGTGACCACCACGTCCAGCCTGTCATCCATCCGTACGACGAACCGGCCGTCGGTCTTCGCCACATCGGGCTCGTCGACGCCGGCCTCCTGGGTGTTCGTGCCGGTCTCGCTCGAGGTGGCTGCGTCCGGCTCCGGGACGGCGGCCTTGGACAGCGTCGTGTCGAAGACCCTCCGGCCACCCCAGCCGTAGGGACCGACATCCTGGACGCCCCGGTCGACGTACCACTTGAGCAGGGCGTTGCAGGAACCGAAGCTGGTCAGTGAGTCAGCGTGGGCTGGAGGTGCGGCGAGCACGCCGCCCGCAGTTGTTGCGAACACGCCGGCGGCCAGCAGCCCCCCGACGGTGGCCGCTGACAGGGCGCTGCCACCCATGATCACTTTCGTCAGCCCACGCATGAGGATGAGACGTGGGGTGGCCGTTGGAGGTTCCACGCGAGAGCATGGGCGGATGTTTGACATCGTTGTCTTTGGCGCCACCGGGTTCACCGGAGAGCTGACCGCTGCCTATCTCGCCGAACACGCCCCCGCAGGCTGTTCCTGGGCCCTCGCCGGCCGCAACCAGGACAAGCTCGAGGCGGTGCGGACGCGGCTCGCCCAGATCGACCCCGCGCTCGCGGACCTGCCGTTGCTGCACGCCGACTCGAATGATCCTGAGTCGCTGAAGACGGTCGCCGAGTCGACGAAGGTCGTCATCACGACCGTGGGGCCCTACCTGCTCTACGGCGAGCCGCTGGTCCGCGCGTGCGCCGAGGCCGGCACCGACTACGTCGACCTGACCGGAGAGCCGGAGTTCGTGGACCGGATGTATGTCGAGCACCACGCCAAGGCGGTCGAGACCGGCGCCCGGATCGTGCACGCGTGTGGCTTCGACTCGATCCCGCACGACCTCGGTGCCTACTTCACCGTCCAGCAGCTCCCGACCGACGGGCCTGTGAAGGTGCGTGGCGTGGTCCGCGCCGGTGCGCAGCCTTCCGGCGGCACGTTCCACTCGGCGATGACGGCGTTCTCCCGGGCCAAGCAGATGCGTGACGCGAGCATCGCGCGGCGCAAGGTCGAGCCCCGTCCCGAGGGCCGGAAGTCCCGCGCCAAGGCCGGCAAGCCGCAGCGCGACTCCGACCTCGGCTACTGGCTGCTGCCGCTGCCGACGATCGACCCGTTCGTGGTCGCCCGGTCAGGGGCCGCCCTGCCGTCGTACGGTCCCGACTTCAGCTACTCGCACTACGCCGGTCTGAAGACGCTGCGCTACGCGGCCGGTGGCGCTGTCGGGGCCGCCGCGATCGGTATCGCCGCGCAGGTGCCGCCGGTGCGCAAGGCCCTGCTGAAGCGGATCAAGCAGGGTGAGGGCCCCTCGGAGTCGCGGCGCGCGAAGTCCTGGTTCACCGTCGACTTCATCGGCGAGGCCGGTGGCCAGAAGGTGCACACGCTGGTGAGCGGTGGCGATCCCGGTTACACCGAGACGTCGAAGATGCTCGCCGAGTCGGCGCTCTGCCTGGCCTTCGACGACAACCCGCCCACGGCCGGACAGGTCACCACGGCCACGGCGATGGCCGACAATCTCCTTGCCCGCTTGCAGAAAGCCGGTCTCACCTTCGAAGTGAGGTAGCCGCTCAGGTGAAGAGCGACTGACCGACGTACTCGCCCTTGGCGATGCCCGGGGGTACGGCGAAGATGCCCGACCCGGTGTGTTCGAGGTACTCCATCAACCCGTCCTTCGCGGACAGCTTCGACTGCATCGGGATGTAGTGCGTGTCGGGGTCGCTGACGTAGGCGATGAAGAACAGACCCGCGTCGAGGCGTCCGAGAGCGTCACTGCCGTCGGTGAAGTTGTACCCACGTCGGAGCATCTTGGTGCCGTTGTTGAAGTCGGGATGGGCCAGCCGGATGTGCGCGTCCAGTCCGATCAGCGGTCCGTCCGTGCCGGCGATCGTGAAGTTGGGCTCGGTGAACTCCTTGCCGCCCGAGAGCGGAGCGCCATGCGCCCGGTCGCGGCCGATGAGGTTCTCCTGCTCACGCAGTGACGTCCGGTCCCAGGGCTCGATCTGCATGTTGATCCGGCGGCAGACCAGGAACGAACCGTGCGCGAGCCAGTCGGCGGCGGGGTCAACACCGGGCTGCACCCAGACGAACTCCTTGATGTCCGCGCCGTGCTCGGACTTCAGGTTGGCGGTGCCGTCCTTGAAGCCGAGGAGGTTCCGTGGCGTGGACTGGGCGGTCGAGGTGGACGACGTACGACCGAAACCGAGCTGGGCCCACCGCATCGCGACCGTGCCGAAGCCGATGCGAGCGAGGTTCCGGATCGCGTGTACGGCGACCTGCGGGTCATCCGCACAGGCCTGGATGCAGAGATCGCCGTTGCTCTTGGCCGGGTCGAGGTTGTCGGACGCGAAGTGCGGGAGCTCGCGGAGCGCCTTCGGCTTCTTGCTCAACAGGTCGAACCTGTCCTTGCCGTCCTTCTCGAACATGGTTGGGCCGAAGCCGAACGTCAGGGTCAGCTTGGAAGCCGGAAGACCCAGTGCCTCGCCCGAATCGGCCGGGGGACTGTCGTAGGGAAGCGGGGTCTCGTCCCCTCCGACGGGGACGCCCTCGGTCATCTCGACAGCAGCATCGGTCCAGGCCTTGAGCAGGGCGATCAACTCGGCGCGCGAGTCGGTGGTGATGTCGAACGCCGCGAAGTGCAACCGGTCCTGGGCGGGCGTGATGATCCCGGCTTGGTGCTCGCCATGGAAGCTGGCGTCGGCCACCACGGTGACCGGCGGGTTCTGCAGGTCCTTGTCCGCCCGGCGCGCGACGTCGATCGCACCGACACCGACTGCGGCGATCGCGCCCACACCGGCGACTCCGAGAAGCCGCCGTCGCGAGAATGCCCCGGGGGTGGTGTGCTCGGGCTCGGACTCGGGGAAATCGGTCACAGGGTGATGGCTCCGGTCATTTGTGCCAGCGGCTCGGAGAGCGCGTTGACCGCGTCGGACAGTTCCTTGCGCTGCGCTTCAGTCACCTTGTCGTAGAACACGAAACCCGTGTCTCCGACCTTGTACTTGTTGAGCAACGTTTGAAGCGTAGTGAACCGTTCCCCGATCTGGGAGGACAGGGCCTTGTCCTTCACGTCGAGAAGCGGCTTGAGGTCCTCGTAGGCAACCCGGGCGCCGTCGATGTTGGCCTGGAAGTCATAGAGGTCGGTGTGCGACCAGATGTCCTCCTCGCCGGTGATCTTGCTGGTCGCAACCTCGTCGAGGAGACCCTTGGAGCCGTTGCCGATCTGGTCGACGGAGTACTTCGTCGTCTGCACCCGCTTGTCGAGGTCGATCGTGTCGGTGAGGAGCTGGCCGCCGACCTTGGCTCGGCCTGCGGCGTTGAGCACGTGGTAGCCCGTGGCCGGCGGCCACAGGTCCTTCTCCACCCGGTGCCAGCCCGTCCACTTCGCGCCGGCCTCGACATCGGCCTCACGGAGGTCGAGCTTGGGGTCGAGGTCACCGAAGGACTCTGCGACCGGCTCGATGCGCTCGTAGTGCTGACGGCCGAGCGGGTAGAGCTCGCGGGCCTTGGCCTGGTCACCGCTCTCGTAGGCCGTCACGAACGCCCGGGTCGCGTCGAGGAGCTGGTTCGACTGGTCCTTGACGTAGGCCGCGTACTGCGCCGTCGCGCGGTTGATCGACGCCTTGGTGACGCCCTTGATCACGGTGCTCTTGCCGGAGTTGGTGACGGTGAAGGCGGCGCGGATGCCCTGGCCGATCATGCCCGGCTTGCACGCCGTGAAGTACTTGCCGGGTCCGGCGCTCACGACGAGCGGACGTGTCAGCCCGGGCCCGATGTTCTCGATCTCGCCGACGATCCGCAGGCCGTCCGCGCCGTACAGGTAGAACTCGGTGACCTTCGTGCCACTGTTCTTCACCTGGAAGACCAGGTTGCCCGACGGCGTGGTCGTCGAGGAGACATCGCACGCCGAGTCGGTGGAGCTGACGGTGATCGGACCGCCGCCGGAGGCGTCGTCGGTGTTGTTGGACTGGGTGAGGCTGCAGGCCGAGAGCGACAGCGGGAGGGCTGCAGCAGCGCAGGCAGCAGCGATCGATCGGAAGCGCACAGGGATTGCCTTTCGGGGAAGGTTCAGCGAGCCGCGGCCGCGGACTTTGCGGGAGTGGGCTGGGGGACAGGGGGCTTCCTGCGGATCCGGCCCAGGAAGAGCGTCAGGGTCGGCACGATGTACGCCACCCAGGCGATCGCCTGCAACCAGGTCGTGTTCGGAGTGAAGTTGAAGATGCCCTTGAGGAAGGTGCCGAGCCACGAGGAGGGCGGGATCTGCTTGCTGACGTCGAAGGCGAGGCTGTTCAACCCAGGGAGAACGCCGGACTCCTGCAGGTCGTGTACGCCGTACCCGAGCACGCCGGCGGCCACGACGATCAGGATCGCTCCGGTCCAGGTGAAGAACTTCGACAGGTTGATCTGGAGCACGCCCTTGTAGAACGCGAAGCCCATCGCCACTGCCGTCAGGATGCCGAGCAGTGCGCCGAGAAGCGGCCCGACCTCCGAGCCGTTGGTGCCGCTGGCGGCCTGGGTCGCGGCCCAGAGGAACAGCGCCGTCTCGAGACCCTCGCGGCCGACAGCGAGCATCGCCACCAGGGCCAGGCTCGCGCCACCGGCCGCGGCCGCGACATCGACCTTGCCGCGCAGCTCACTCGAGAGCCCGCGAGCGTGACGTGCCATCCAGAAGACCATCCAGGTCACGAAACCGACCGCAATGACCGACAGGGTGCCGCCGAGACCTTCCTGCGCCTCGAACGTGAGCCCGCGAGGTCCGAAGGTGAGCAGTGCACCGAACCCGAGCGAGACCGCGATCGCGATGGCGATGCCGGCCCAGATCCGGGGCAGGAACTGTCGACGGTCAGACTTCACCAGGTAGGCGATCAGGATGACGACGACGAGGGACGCTTCGAGGCCCTCACGGAGGCCGATCAGATAGTTGCCGAGCACGCTCACTCCGGTTGCTTAGGTAAGGCTTACCTCAGAACCGTAGCATGGCCCGTCCATCGCCCGGACCGGGCACCGGGGCTGGCGCTCGGCCCACACCGGCCGTCTCGCCGACGAGGCCCGCCTCGCGTCACGGGCGACAACCGTTGCCCGCTGTTGCATGAGTCAGGCCCGCAGTCGCCAGTTCTCAACCGCTGCGGAGTCGACCTCGATACCCAGGCCCGGGCCGGTGGGTACAGCGATACTCCCGTTGTCGACGACGAGCGGCGTCGTCAGGACATCCGCCGCGTGATACAGAAAGCCGCAGACATCAGATGCAAGCGACAGTTCCGGCATGGCTGCCGCGAGGTGGGCGTTGGCCGCAGTCCCTATCCCCAATTCGGGCATGCTCCCCACCCAGCACTGCAGTCCGGCAGTGCGCGCGACCTCGGCGATATGTCTACCCGCGATCATGCCTCCGCTCTCACTGACGTAGACATTGAGCACGTCGGCGGCCCGCTCCCGGATGATGTCCGACGCATCGCGAGCGGTCCACACGCCGTCATCGATAGCGAGGGGTATTGACGAGCGAGCCCGCAGTTCTCTCATTCCGATGAGGTCCTCGGCGCCCAATGGCTGCTCAACCAGCTCGACGTCATATTGTCTCATCTCATCAAGGCGAGACGCTGCGAGCGGAACAGACGACCAACCCTCGTTGACATCGACCCTCAACCTCACCCCGGCACCCACGGCGGACCGAACGGCCTCGAGTGCCAGACGGTCTCGGTTCCAGTCGCGGCCCATCTTGATCTTGAGAGTCGAGAATCCTTGCGCGACCCACTTGGTTGCCTCGGCAGCCACGGCGCTCGGTTCGGCGATGTGAAGCGACATGCTGAGATCGATCTTGGTGCGAAAGGCTCCGCCCAAGAACATATAGGCAGGTAAGGATGTTTCACGCCCGACGAGGTCGATCAGAGCCATTTCGATTCCAGCGAGCGCCGGTCCGTCGTGCTTGCCGGGAAGGAGCGAGCGTAGTTTCTCCATGATTCGCGAGATCGCCATCGGGTCTTCGCCGATCAGCGCCGGCGCGAGGATTTCATTGACTGCTTCACACAAACCGCTGCCCAGCCGCCACCAAACCAGTGAAATCTCGCCCCAGCCAACGACACCGTCGGAGGCCTCGATGCGCACTATCCCGGCGTCGGTGTGCGACCGGATGCCGAACGCACTCTCTGACGCATGAACTCGCGGAACTCGTACCGGGATAGCCTCTACAGCTCGAATCTTCAACATTTCTAATCCAACTTCTTTGACACGCTTCGCTCAATCATGACTGAAGATCGATTCTCAGGATTCGAGCCATATTGTGATAGAGGATCGCGTCGCGGACGCCTTCTGGGATTGCGGCCAGCGCAATGGCGCCCAGCATGGGCGTGGGATCTATGAAGGGACTGTCAGAACCCCACACGAGTCGCTCAGAACTCGCCCGAGCAGCCAGGTACTCGACTGCCCAGCAGTGTCGTTGCATCGCGGTCATGTCAAGGACCACGTTGTCGACCCTGGTGGTCAGCGCCACTGCGTTGTCAAGGCCGAGATCAAGACCCGCGTGCCCTAGGAGCAGGGTCGCTCCTGGATAAAGATTGGCTAGAGACTCGAAGATGGCCAGTTGATCGCCACCGAAGTAGCTGTGGAAAAGTACCGGAAGCCCATGAGCGTCAGCGTACTTCCACATCGGCTCGTACCCCGGCCCGTTCAAGGGGTAGTTGCCATGAAGTTCAGGGTGCGCCTTGAAGCCTGCGAAGGATCCCGTTGCGAAACATTTCTCGATTTCCGACGACGCCGACTCCGGATAATTTGGGTTGATGACGCAATACCCCAAGAACCTTCCGGGGTGCTGAGATACGGCCGCTCTGATGATGCTGTTCCCGTACGTATGATCAGCTGAGATACTCGCATGATGGCTTACGCAGGCAAGGTCGATGCCGGCGGCATCCATCTGCTCGATCATTCCATCTGCGTCATTCCAAGGGATATTGAAGTTCCGGTAGGAGCCCATGTGCGCATGGGCGTCGATGATTGGTGTCGCCTTCGTGAAGGGCCGAAATTCATGGATCACAGCGATACCCCCGACATAAGCGCTTCCAGATTGCCGCTTGCAATAGCCATCTTCTCTGACGCTGACACCCTCGCGGAGGCCACGTGGAATGCGGCACCGCTCATTGTCCAATAGGGGAACCCGGAACCATAGACCAAACGCTCAGCGCCAAAGCGTTCGCAAATTCGCTCAATTCCTCGGTGCACCCAGTAGCCGCCTGTCTCCACGGACACGTTCGGAGATCGTTTGAGCAAGGGATACAGTCCGCGGTCACTGCGGCCGCCGGGGCGGATTATGATCATTGGGAGCAATGGATATCTATCCGCCAAGTCGTAGAGCGCGCGCCAATCAGCCTCGTCTCGCCGGCCCAGGTCGAAGTCCAGAAGAGTCGGCACCCGGGCTGATTCGAGCACTTCAAAAAGATCGCCGAGGACTCGATGGTCGAGCGGATATCGATGCAGACTCTCGCTCGGGAACAGCCGAACGCAGCGCGCGTCGCGCCGCTTCAGTTCGTTGAGAACTGCCGCGGTGTCCCAGAGCTCGTCTGTGTGGTCGGGCAGAAGTGTCATGCACCCGGTGAGCCGAGGTTCGACGCTGACTGCGTCCACCAGGAGGTCATTTCCTACCCGAGGCGAGTATTCACGCGCGGCCACGTGGGTGACAACTGCGCTCTCGACTCCGATTCGGTCCATCTCTCGTAGCAGTACCTCCCCTGAGACAGGATCTGGGAAGAACCGCGGAATCGCCGGTCTGCCAATCAAAGCGTTGCAGTCATAGAACTTCAGTGATGACACCGTCGCGGTCTGCACTTGCCAGCCTCCCAGCTGTAAAGAATCGCGTCGCTCACCTCGCTGCGTGGTCAGAGCTGGGATCTGAGATCCGAGACGTCTGCCGAGAGCCGCTGCCCGAGGAGCTGCTGCCCGGGCCGGCCTGTCAAGTGGCGAGCCGGGTGAGGAGCACGCCAATGTCTGTTGACGCTTGGAGCGTACACCAAGTACCGTGTCCTGTATGCAGGATGCAGTGACACACATCGGGCGGTCGCTGTTGTCGCCGCTGCCGTCCCCGCCGTCGTCACGAACGGACCTGGTCTTCGACAAGATCAAGGAGGCGATTGTCGACAAGACGCTGGCCCCGGGCAGTCGAGTGACCGCTGCAGCTCTTGCGGTCCAGCTCAATGTGAGCCGGACACCGGTGCGCGATGTACTTCTCCGTCTCAAACACATTGGGCTGGTCGTGCCGTCCGGTGACGGGCTGAGGGTGATCGAGCCCTCGCGAACCGCGATTCGTGACGCGTATGAGTTACGAGCCGGCATTGAGCGTTCCGCCGCGTTCTATGCTGCGCAACGGGTGTCCACGCCCGATATCGCGGCGCTTCTGTCGGCCGCCGAACAAGCTCTCCGAGCAGCCGTCGAGGGGGATGGGCCTGGCTTCCGGCAGTGGGACCACGAGTTCCACGCAACCGTCGCTCGAGCCGCGGGCAACCCCATGACCGAGGCTGCAGTTGCGGATGCCCTCCTCCTGACCTCCGTGCTGAGAGAGAGGGACCTGTCGCCGTCGGAGGGGACTGTCGGTTGCGCGCAGGAGCACATCGAGATCGCCCAGGCGATCTCGGACGGCAAATCAGACTTGGCGGCTTCCGCGATGGATGCCCACATCCAGCACGTTGCGGCTGTTGTGGTCGCCAGCTTCCCCCCTGTTTGACGGGCGCCCTGTTTCGGCAGCTCGGGAACATCCGGGAAGCACGGGCAAGCTGGGTGTGTCCGTTACGACCTACGGGCGAACAGGTCGGGTATGACCCAGACAATCGGGGTTCGTGTAGCTGCCTTGCACATGTGAACAGCACATGTTTTCCACCACCGCTCACAACCGAATGGACATAGCCCAATGGATATGCGACTGGATGGACGCTCCTGCTTGGTTCTCGGTTCGACTTCTGGGCTCGGGTTGGCCATTGCCAAAGGCCTGTCGGCTGAAGGTGCCAACGTAGTCGTAACGGGGAGGCGCGAGAGCAGCGTCACCGATGCGGTCGCAGCGGTGCCACGGTCAGTCGGACTGGTCGCTGACCTTTCCGATCCCGCCGCTTGCCAGCGCCTGGGTCGTGAAGCCCAGCGTGCCTTTGGCCAAATCGATGTCCTTGTCTTGAACTCTGGGGGCCCCCCGCCAGGGACAGCAGCGGATCTGACGCCGCACGACATGGATGCGAGCCTCCGCTCCATGCTGCTTCCACAGATTGCGCTCGCAACGCTTCTGCTTCCACAGATGCGGACTCACGGATGGGGTCGCGTGTTGGCAATAGGTTCCAGTGGGGTCCAGCAACCCATCGCCAACCTCGCACGTTCCAATGCAGCCCGCGCGGCACTTGCGGCCTACTTGAAGACCCTTGCAAACGAGGTGTCTGGACAAGGCGTGACTGTGAACATGCTTCTACCAGGACGCATTGACACTCGTCGCGTGGCGGACCTGGACGAGGCGCGCGCGCGTCGGGACGAGATAGAGATAGAGGCAGTGAGGCGAGCGTCGGCCGCAACGATTCCCATCGGCAGATACGGCCGGACAGACGAGTTCGCTGATGTCGCAGTCTTTCTTTGCAGCGATCGCGCCTCGTACGTGACAGGTGCCCAGATCCGGGTCGATGGCGGAGCCATCAGTGCTTTGTAGTCATCCGCTTGGCGTTGCCCTTCAGCTGCCATGAGCGTGTTGAGGACGTCATGGATCTCTGTCACTGATGTGACGTCGCACCAGCGTCTTCCCGGTGAGGCCAACACCTTCCGCCATCGCTCGTCGAAATTGCGGACTGCGAGTGGCGCACCGCCGACCCCAACACAGCGCCTTCTCCCAGAGGCTCTCCACGCCGGGCAGAGACAGCCTGCAATGGAGAAGCAAGTTCCAAACGGGCAGAACATGAAATTCACCAACCACTCAACGAAGCACAGTAAGGCACCCAATGGAGACTGCAACCCCGCTCGCGAACAGAGTTGAGGCGACCAAGTCATGAACGCGCACATCGACGTCGGCGAAGGCTGCGACGAGACGATTCTTGATTGTGAATACAAGGGGGTTCCGCTCGGCACACGTATCAGGCTGAGCGAGCTCGGGAGCCAGGGTTGGAATGTCACCAAGGGCGATCTGCCCCTCCCGGTCACGACCCTCCGGGAAGGCGCGCTGACTGGGAACATCGAAGCCATGGCAGCATATGCCAGGCGCTATGGGGCACTCTTCGCGCCACATGGAAAGACCACGATGGCTCCTCAACTCTTCAAGCGCCAGCTTGACGCCGGAGCGTGGGCAATAACCGCCGCCACGTCGTCGCAAATGGCCGTGATGCGCAAGTACGGGGTGCCTCGTATCCTCCTCGCGAACGAGCTTGTCGAGCCGGGCCCCCTGCGTTGGGTCTGCGAGCAGCTGCGCACCGACGCCGCGTTCGACTTCTACTGTTTGGTAGACGATCCGCAGACAGTTGCTCTCATGGACCGGACCTTGGACGACTGTGCGCCCGGGCGCCGAATGAACGTCTTGTTGGAACTCGGAGCAGAAGGTGGTCGGACGGGCTGCCGGACCACAGATTCCGCTATGCAGGTGGCCCGGGCCGTCAAGGCGTCCCGGAACTTGCAGCTGGCCGGAGTCGAGACGTACGAGGGAGTTGTCGCACGGGGTTCTGCGCCGGCAGATCTGGCAGCGGTGGATGCTCTGCTGGATCGGACTCGTATTCTCGTCACCGAGCTTTTTGAGGGTGAGCTCCTTGCCCGACCCGATCCGCTGGTCAGTGCAGGAGGCAGTGTCTACTTCGACCGCGTAGTGCACTCCCTGAGCGACTGGTCGAAGTCGGGAATCGACGCAAGACTGGTGCTCCGGAGCGGTTGTTACGTGTCACATGACTCGGGTCGCTACCACCGGCTTTCGCCGCTGGACGGGCGTCGCAACCCGGACGAGGTTCTGGAGCTTCAGGACGCATTGGACGTGTGGGCAGTTGTACTCTCACGACCCGAGCCCGGATTGGTGGTGCTCGGAGCGGGGCGACGCGATGTTCCCTACGATGTGGAACTGCCTTGCCTACGGCGAGCCTACTCGCGCGATGGCGGGGTGGTAGATCTAACCAACCAGGGTGTAATTACTGCATTGTTTGATCAGCACGCGCTGGTAGCGATTGCTCCCGAGGTCGAATTGGCTCCGGGCGATATTGTCGCTTTAGGTGTGTCTCACCCCTGTGGCGCGTTTGAGAAGTCGCCGTTGCTGCCACTGATCGACGATTCTGGAGCCGTGATTGGGGGAGTCCGCACGTTCTTTTGACGTGCGTTGATGCAAGGTTCGTCGAACGACGTCGGAAGAGGGCCTGGCCTTGAAGACAGGGATTGTATTTCATGACGCCACCATTGTGGATGGGACCGGTGCCGATTCTTGGCGCGGCGATGTTGTCACCCAACATGATCGTATAGTCGCAGTTGCCAGGGCCAAGTCACTGCCGAAGACATTTGGAGTGACGCATGTCGATGCGTCTGGGCTGGTCCTGAGTCCGGGGTTCATTGATATTCATACGCATAGTGATTTCACCCTTCCTTGTTACCCGCGGGCCATGTCGATGACAATGCAGGGCGTGACAACGCAGGTTGCTGGGAATTGCGGTTTCTCCCCCTTTCCGGTTGATGGGCGCAGAGGCGACCTGCTTCGCGAATACACGGCGTTCCTTGATGGTGGATTGCCATGGGGAGCGTGGAGTGACGCAGATGGATTCATGACCTTTGTATCTGGTCTGCCCTTGGCCGTGAATTTGGCGTGCCAAGTTGGCCACGGCAGCGTGCGGATCGCAGCAATGGGGTTCGAAGAGGGCCCTCCGTCACGATCTCAGATGGAGGAGATGAAGGGGTTCGTCGCCGCAGCGATGATTGCCGGTGCTTACGGCATGTCGAGCGGCCTCACCTACGCGCCAGCGAGTTTGGCGGAGACAGCTGAGCTTGTCGAGTTGGCAAAGGTGGTTGGGAAGTACGGCGGATTCTATTCAACGCACTTGCGGAACGAGGCGATCACTCTTGTGGAAGCGCTCGGCGAGGCGCTGAGAATCGGTTCCGACGCCGATGTTCCAGTTCAGGTGAGCCATCACAAAGCCATGGGCCGTGCAAACTGGCACAAGGTCGCGACCACATTGGAGATGGTTGATCAGGCCGTTGTGCTGGGGCAAGACGTGACATTGGACCAGTACCCGTATACGGCCAGTAGTACTGGTCTCGTTGCGCTGTTGCCGGCCTGGTCCCTTTCCGGCGGAATAGATCAGGTGGTTCGCAGGCTATCGACCCCTGCCGAGCGGGAGAAGATACGGAATCAGATCGTATTGCAGAGTCCCGCCGACCTCATGGGTGGACTTCGTGAGTTTGCGCCTGACGAAGTTGTGCTTGCTGACGGGCCTTCATCGTTGGAACGCTACATCGGAATGACGTTGACTGAAGTGGCTGCCGCGCGGCAGGAGCTTCCGGTTGATACGGTCTTGGACCTCATCACGGAGACGAGAGGCGAAGTATTGACCGTTGTTCATGGTCAATCAGAGGAGAATATTCAGAAGATCATGAAGCACGGGCGAAGTATGATCGCGAGCGACGGGTGGACGCTCAGCCCGACTGCAGGGGGCCGACCGCATCCGCGGAGTTACGGGACGTTCTCGCGGGTCCTTGGCAGTTATGTGAGGGAGGAGCATGTTCTGAGACTTGAGGAAGCAGTTCGGAAGATGACTTCACTGCCAGCAAGGCGTCTTGGGTTTCGTGATCGGGGACTGATTCGCGAAGGGCATGCTGCTGACTTGGTCTTGTTCGACCCGGCGAGTGTTTCGGATCGGGCAACATTTGAGGACCCTCATCAATTGAGCGTCGGGGTTCAGATGGTCGTCGTCAATGGCGTCGTGGTTGTCGAAGGGGGCGTTGACACTGGAGCGGCGCCAGGGCGCGTCTTGCGTAAGAAAGTTGGAGCGGCTCGAGGCTGATCCGACGCCCCCGCAGTAGATTGCCTGTGCACGTGGACCCGGGCCCGTCGAACGGGTTCGAGAGGGGTGCTCAGCTCGCTACCGATACCGATCCGCCGCGCCTTCCTTGATGAGGTCCATCACGGTGGAGGTCTGCGAGGGTGGTGACATCGCCGATGTCGCGTTTCTCGGCGACGTCTCGCAGCAGCCGGCATTAAGCCGACAGGCGCCAGATCTGTATCGCCTTGTGAGCGAGTTCGCGCGCAGGGTCAATCACGGGAACTGGCACGGATTCAGGTCGAAGACTAATCAAAATTTCGGTGCAACCGGCAATAATTACCTCTGCACCGTCTTCAACCAGACCTAACGCAACTTGAGTTAGACAATCTTCCACGTCTGCGCCAACATCACCCGCCTTGATGGACTTAAGGGCCTCCATCAAGAATTGCTGAGAGTTGTTCCGAGGCGTTATACACGCGATACCGCTGCGCGAAAGTTGGGACTGATAAAGTCGGGTCTGCAATGTCCCGTCCGTAGCGAGGAGACCCACTTTCAGGGGGGAGGGCGTTACGTCCGCAAGGCAATCCACGGCCGCTTCAATCATGCTGATGATCGGAGTATCCACCGCAGATTCCAAGCCAGGCAGGAATGCGTGAGCCGTGTTGCAGGGCATCACAATCAGGTCTGCTCCACACTTGGCGAGCATCTGTGCGCCATAGACCAACCACGGTGTGGGATCCTCCTGGCCGTTGACCAGCGCGGCCACCCGGTCGGGCACCGTGGGGTCGGCCCAAATAACCACGGGCACGTGCTCTTGGTCGGACTTTGCAGACGTTGCGGCGGTAAGTTTGGCATAAAAGTCGACCGTCGCAGCGGGACCCATTCCACCCAGGATGCCTATAAGGGGCGGGCCAGAAGCACGCACAGCGTTAGGGCCAATCACGACAACTTCGACTCGCGGTATCGCGCAATGGCGTCAATCTCGACCGAGGAGTTCCTTGGCAAGGACGCCACCCCGATCACGGTCCTGGCTGGACGTGGTTCGTCCCACAGATCCAGGTACTGCTGGTTGGCGCCCTCACGCAAGGACATGTCGGTCACAAAATAAGTCAACTTGACAATGTCCTCCAGACTTCCACCCACCAGCTTCAGCCGGCGCTCAACAACATCCATTGCCAAGGACAACGGCGTCTGGTCGGTCCCTGGGGACGGGAGATTGTCTGGAAGGCATCCTGATAGGAAAACCAGGCCCCCGGCGATTACTGCTTCGCTATACGGGTGGTCATGGTCGTCGTCCGCACTCATGTCTTGCCTTCCTCATCGTGGTGTTGATACCTCTGCCAAATCAATGGGTGTACGAGTGGGACCGGACTCCTGAACCTGCTCGAACGCCAAAGACATTCCGCAAGCCGCCGGTTGCGTATTCAAGCGCTTCAAGCGCGCTCGTCTTCAGTGTTCCGAGGCTTGATGCTTATGCCCCCGTGTGCCTCGATCGGCTGTAGAAGCTTCCGCAAGAGTCCAGCGAGCGACTCCCGATCCTCAGCGGTCAAAGCGTCGAGCATTCTGCTTTCGTTGCCGGTATGCACGACGAGCGCCTGTTCGATGAGAGCTTGACCCTTTGACGTCAGGCGCACCGACACTTCCCGGCGGTCCGCGGAGTCTCGATCGCGACTGACGAGATCGGCCTGTTCAAGTCTGTCAATTCGGTGTGTCATCGCTGCCGACGACAGCATGCATGCTGCCGTGAGCTCGGTGGGAGTCAACGAACCCCGGGATCCAAGCGCCCTCCGGAGGGTGGCGAGCACATCGAACTCACCACCAGTGAGGCCGAACTCTCCGAACACGCGCACCAGATCGCGTTCCAAGAAACGTGACAACCGCGAGATACGTCCGATCACACCCTGTGCTGACGCATCCAGCTCGGGCCACTCTTCCGCCCAGCCAGCGAGGACAGCATCCACGTGGTCCGTCTTCATACGCTCAATCTCCTGGGGTGAGAGGAGGGTGGGTATCACCTTCGACGTGAACAAGTACGATCCCGAGAAGTTCGAAGCGAAACCTCTTGACCTCAAAGTACATCGGACCTACAGTCTGTCGCAACCCGGACAGCTCCGCGTATGGAACCGGGCAGACCGAGTCTGATGTGCATCGATCAGGAGAGCGTGGCTGTGCAGATCGATCAGGACAGCGTGGCTGTGCAGGAGGGGTTGAAGATCATCGACAAGCCGGAGACAGCACAGGGTGAACAGCCCGACCATCTGTTGGACGTGTACGGCCTCAGGAAGTACTTCCCGATCAGGGACGGGAAGTTGGGCAGAGGAACTGTCAATGTCAGAGCTGTAGATGATGTGTCGTTCAGCATCTTCGCCGGCGAGACGCTCGGCCTGGTCGGTGAGTCCGGCTCCGGGAAGTCGACTCTTGGTCGGCTGCTGGTGCGCCTGATGCCTGAGACGAGCGGACAGGTGCTCTTCGAGGGCCAGGACCTGATGAGTCTCCCGGAGCGGAAGATGCGCGACATGCGTCGACAGATGCAGGTCGTATTCCAAGACCCGTTCGGTTCGCTCAATCCTCGCTTTACGATCGGCGAGATCGTTGGCGAGCCCCTCCGGGTGCACAGGATCTCTCGAGGCAAGGAACGCGCCGCTCGTGTCTCCGAGCTACTCGAGCTGGTGGGGTTGGACCCCTCCCGTAAGGATCGATATCCGCACGAGTTCTCAGGCGGGCAACGCCAGCGCGTCGGGATAGCTCGGGCAATTGCCCTCAATCCCAAGTTCATCGTTGCCGATGAGGCAGTCTCCGCACTTGATGTCTCTGTGCAGTCGCAGGTCATCAATCTCTTGATGGACCTTCAGCGTGAACTGGGCCTCACTTACCTCTTCATTGCACACGGTCTCGATGTTGTGAGACATATCTCCGATCGAGTTGCGGTGATGTACCTGGGCAAACTGGTCGAGATCGCGCCGGCCGAAAGAATATTCACCACGCCGGCACATCACTACACTTCCGCACTTCTATCTGCGCTACCCGTGCCTGACCCACACAACAACCGTGAGCGAATAGTTCTCCAGGGTGAGGTTCCGTCACCCACAAATCCGCCCTCAGGGTGTCGATTTCGCACGCGCTGCGTCCGCGCAGAAGAACTGTGTTCAAAAGAGGAGCCGATCTTGCATTCAATCGGAGAGAACCATGAGGTGGCCTGCCACTTTCCTCTTGCACAACCAGCAACGTCGGAAATGCGCTAGACCCAGCGTCAACCCCTGGAAATCGTTAAACACAATGGAGATATCACATGCCTAGGCTTAGACGAAGGTTGTCCCGCACCATCATGGTGCTCTTGGCGGTCGGTTCAATGGGCTTACTTGCAGCCTGCGGCAGTGCTTCGACGGGAACCGCGCAGAACTCCGCCGCGGGCCCGCCCGTGAAGGGGGGCACACTCAAGATCGCGCTCAACGCAGATCCGGCCACGCTGGACTGGACATCGACATCGGCCGTGGTGACACGAGCCGTGTCCTGGAACATCTTTGAGCAACTCTTCGCACTCGACAAGAACTATGTCGAACGACCTATGCTCGCCCAGTCCGCGAAAGTCAGTCCAGACAAACTGACCTATACCATCAAGTTGCGAACCGGAGTCAAGTTCCAAGACGGCAGTGACTTCGACTCAGCCGATGTTGTGGCCTCCCTTGAACGCTGGGGCAAAGTCTCCGGGACAGGAGTCGAGACCTTCCAGCATGTGAAGAGTGTGACGGCAGAGGGCCCGGACACCGTCCAGATCAAACTCAAGAGCCTGTTCGGTCCCCTTCTCATTGATCTGGCCGATGTCAGGCAGGCGGCCATCATGCTCCCATCGGCCATCGCCAACGCGGCAGGTGTCAACGCACTTGAAGACAAACAGATCATCGGCACTGGACCGTACGAACTTGAGAGCCGTACCCCCGGAAGCTCGATCGTCTTGAAGCGATTCGATCAGTACAAATCGCTTACCGAGAACTGGGGTGGATTGGCTGGCGCAAAGGCCGCGTACTTCGACAAGCTCGACTACCAAATCGTGACGGATCCCCAAGTTCGCATCAATGGTGTACAGACGGGCGAATACCAATTCGCAGTGAATGTCCCCCAGGACAACTACGATCAAGTCAAGACGATGCCGACCGTACAACCTTTCATCGTCGATCCCTACGCTTTCCTGGCCTTCGTCTTCAACAAGCAGTCCGGCCCCTTCAACAACGTCCTGCTGCGTCAAGCTGCGCAGTACGCATCAAACCCGAGTGAGATCGGCGCCGCTGCCGTCGGCAACAAGGCCCTCTACTCACTCGATGGCTCGATCTTCTTCCCCCAGCAGGCGGCGCTGCACACGCTCACGGGAACGAGTCTGTACAACGACCAGAACATTGCAAAGGCCAAACAACTCGTTACGCAGGGCGGTTACGATGGCAAGCCGATTCGCCTTCTGACCACCAAAGACTATCCCGAGTTCTACAATGCCACGGTTGCGCTCAGCTCAGAACTAGAGGCCGTTGGATTCAAGGTCGATATCCAAGTTTATGACTGGCCCACCTTGTTGCAGCGCAGGGACATCGCCTCTGACTACGACATATTTGTAACCACGAGTTCCCCGTCTTTCGATCCAACCTCCATGCTGTGGATGATTCCTGGTGGGTGGTCCGGGTTCTACACGAGCCCCAAAATGGACTCACTCCTCGCACAGTGGGTGAAGACCTCTGACCCCGCCGTGAAGACGGATCTCTTGGGACAGATGAACGAGACGGTCTACACAGAGGTACCCGAGATCAAATCGGCGACCCTGTCGGCCCTCTATGTAGCCAGTAAGAATTTGCAGGGCTACCCGAACTGGATGGACACGACCTTCTGGAACGCTTGGATGACCAAGAACTAACAGATGCCACGTGGTCTGCCTTTAACGACTCGACGCGAGGAACCAGCGCGATCAATTCGTAGATCACTGTGTCCATAACCGAGAGAGTTGCGGTGGGGAGCGCGAGCTCCCCACCGCAGTTGAAAGAAGGTATTGGATGATCGGCTACATCGTGCGGAGAGTGCTGGCCATAATCCCAGTGCTCCTCGTGGTGGGCATCGTCGTCTTCATGCTCATTCACCTGACTCCAGGTGATCCCGCACAGGTGATACTTGGAGACGCCGCCACGCCCGCCCGAGTGAAAGTTCTGCGCCACCAGCTGGGACTCGATCAGCCACTTTGGAAGCAGTTCCTTACCTGGGTCGAACATGTCTGTCGGGGCAACCTGGGTACATCGCTGTTCTATCAGCAATCAGTCGTCCACACGGTTGCCGTACGCGTGGGGCCCACAGCGAGTCTCGCGGGCCTGGCCTTCGTGTTCAGTCTCGTGATCGCCATTCCTAGCGCACTACTGGCGGTATGGAAGCGCGGGAGTCTCCTCGACCCGATCTTCATGTCCGGTTCGTTGCTAGGCGTATCGATGCCCAACTTCTGGTTGGCCCTGATGATGATCTCATTGTTCGGGGTCAAACTCGGCTGGCTTCCAGTGTCTGGTTATGTGCCCCTTGACCAAGGTGTTGGGTTGTGGTTCTCCCACTTGCTGATGCCTGCATTTGTGTTGGCTATTCAACAGGCCGGCCTGATCGCACGAATGCTTCGCGACGGGATGCTCGACGTCCTGCACCAGGATTACATTCGGACGGCGCGCGCCAAGGGCGCGGGGGAGCGTCTCGTACTGCTACATCACGCGTTTCGCAACGCCCTCATTCCGACTGTCACAGTGATCGGGACGAGTCTCGCGGGCCTTCTAGGCGGTGCCGTGGTTACGGAAGTGGTCTTCGCGATCCCCGGCGTCGGCAACCTGATCGTTCAGTCGATCGCATCGCGCGATTTCCCGGTTCTAACTGGCGCAGTGATGTTCGTTGCCCTTGTGTATGTGCTGGTGAATCTCCTCATTGATCTACTCTATTCGGTCCTCGACCCCAGAGTTCAATATCGATAATCCGGGCCCGAGTTCTCGATCACCATACTGTCCAGATTGGAAGGAGGCGCAATGCGAACGACTGTCGCTGGGTTAATGCGGAGACCGCTCGCCGTGGTTTCCCTCGCAGTTCTCGTCGCCGTCGTGCTGGCGGCTGTCACCGCGCCGCTTTGGGCGGCAGACCCGAACCGGATCAACGTAGCGCAACGACTTGTTGGCCCATCGGCGAGCCATCTGTTGGGGACCGACAACTTCGGCCGAGACATTCTTAGCAGAGTGGTCACCGGTGGCAGGATCTCAATGCTGATCGGTGCGTCCGTGTCCCTCGTCGCTCTCCTGCTCGGGACAGTGTCCGGCCTCCTGGCTGGATACTATCGCGCCGTAGACCGTACCCTGTCGCGATTTCTTGATGGTCTCATGGCATTTCCATCCTTTCTCCTTGCCATTGCACTTGTCGGAGCGCTCGGACCGAGTGTCCGAAGTGAGATTCTGGCTCTCTCGATTGCCTACTGGCCGCGAATAATGCGCGTCGTGCGGTCATCGACAATGCAACTCCGTGAGGAGCAATATGTGGAGGCGGCACGCGCAGTCGGCGTCCGTGGCCCATCCATCCTGTTGCGCCATGTCCTTCCGAATGCGATGGCCCCAATAATCATCCAGGGGACGTTTGTATTCGCGGAAGCAGTGCTTCTCGACGCGTCACTGAGCTTCCTCGGCCTCGGTGTCGCACCGCCGGCTCCCACGTGGGGAAACATGCTCGCGGACTCACGGACCTATCTGTCCCTGGCGCCTTGGTTCTCCATCTTTCCCGGCCTCGCGATCGTCGTCACCGTGCTTGCTTTGAATATGTTCGGTGACGCCTTGCGGGACCAGCTGGATCCTCATTCGACCCGTGGATCAGTGGGTTGATTTCCATCATCTCTCAGTCATAGGAGACTCGACGACAGTGCACGACCTCTTGATCACAGGCGGAACCGTCTACGACGGCAGCGGTGCGGAACCGATCGTTGCCGATGTTGCCATTTCGAACGGACGAATTGACGAGATCGGCGAGCTGGCATCTCAGTTGTCACGTGAGCGGATCGACGCCTCTGGAAAAACCGTCGCACCCGGCTTCATCGACGTCCATTGTCACTCCGAGCTGGCCTTGGTGGCCGAGCCGGAAGCGCAAAGCAAGTTGCGACAAGGGGTGACCACGGAGATTCTTGGCAACTGTGGCTGGTCGGCATATCCGCATCACGGCCCCGGCGGTCGCGCGATCAGAGAGCTTTCGTCGCCGATCTTTGGGCATCCTGAGGTCGACTGGGAATGGCAGGATCTCAATGACTATTTCGATGTCCTGGTGCGCCGAGGGACCAGCGTCAATGTGGCCACACTTGTTGGTCACGGAAATGTGCGGGCCGCGGTTATGGGACTCGACAATCGGGAGCCGACGGCCTCCGAACTGGAGGCCATGAAGGCGGCCGTCCAGCTCGCTATGGATCACGGGGCTCTCGGGATATCCTCCGGACTCGCCTACCCGCCGGGCGTGTATGCATCAACAGACGAGCTCGTGGCCCTCGCTGAGGTGAGCGCTCGCAATGGCGGGCTTTACGCGACCCACTTGAGGGATCAGGTGGACGGACTTGTGGATTCCGTTCGCGAGGCGCTGGACGTGGGGAGGGCGGCTGGATCGCAGGTCGCCATCTCACATCACAAGAGTGTCGGCCGGCGCAACTATGGCGTCGTCCAGGAGACCCTCGCGATGCTTGACCAGGCGTCTCGAGATGGGCTGGCGGTTTCGTCCGACATCTACCCCTATCTGGCGGGTAGTTCGTCCATGTTGATGCTTCTACCGCCGTGGGTGTGGGCGGATGACTTGGAGAGCGTCGTGCGGCGGCTTGACGACCCATCCCAGCGCGCACGGATGGCGCTTGATCTGGACACAGGTCTTCCAGGCTGGGAGAACCGAGTCAAGGCGGTCGGATGGGAGAACGTCGTCGTTTCCCATGTCGGGTCGTTGGCAAATCGATATCTGGAGGGCGAGACGGTCGCGGCCGCTTCCGCTGCCGCGGCGAAGGCCCCCCTGGCGTTTGTTTGTGACCTGCTGGTTGAGGAGCGCTGCGATGTGGGCGATCTGACCACGAACTCGTGCGAGAGCGATTTGAGATCTGTTCTGACTCACGACCTGACCGTAGTGGGAAGTGATGGCCTGGACGTCGGGGAACGGCCGCATCCTCGCCAGTACGGAACGTTTCCTCGCATTCTTGGAACCTACGTGCGAGATGAGGCAGTCCTCACAATGGCCACGGCCATTCGAAAAATGTCCGGCCAGTCCGCTGACACGTTTGGGCTTTCGGGAATGGGCTACCTCCGACCGGGATACCAAGCCGACGTGACCGTCTTCGACAGTGCGACCGTGCTCGATCGGGCAACATATGACGACCCACGGCAATACCCGGTCGGTATTGACAGTGTTGTTGTGGGTGGTGTCGTCAGCATCGCCGGTGGCGAGTCGACAGGAATGCACGGCGGGCGCATCGTGAGAAGGAGTCGGAAATGAATCCACGGGGATACGTTTGCAGTTCCTGCAGTACGGTCTACTCGGCGAACGAGTTGATTTGGCGGTGTTCCTGCGGAGGTCATCTGGACGTCGGTCGGGCGCCCGGTCTGGCGCCCGACGAAATAGACACTGGCCGGCGCGGACTGTGGCGCTACAACAAGGTGCTCGAGTCTCCACCCGAAGGTCCGAGCATCACCCTTGGTGAAGGGATGACACCCCTGGTCCCGGTTTCGTGGGAGGGGAGCGAGCTGCTGTTGAAGCTCGACTACCTGTGCCCCTCGGGATCGTTCAAGGATCGCGGAGCGGCAGTGATGATGAATCGTCTCTGGGAGCTGGGCGTACGCAGCGTCGCGGAAGATTCGTCCGGCAACGGTGGGGCATCGATCGCCGCCTACTCGGCGGCAGCCGGAATCGACTGCACGATATTCGTTCCCGCCCATACAAGTGAGGGAAAGGTCGTCCAGACGAGAATGTACGGCGCCGAGGTGGTGAAGGTGCCTGGCTCCCGCGAGGACACCGCTGTGGCGGCACAGACTTTTTCGGCCGAGACGGGCGTGTTTTACGCAAGTCACAACTGGCACCCACTCTTTGTGGAAGGTGTGAAGACTGTCGCCTACGAGATCTGGGAACAACTAGGCTTTGTAGCCCCCGACAATGTGGTTGCGCCGGCTGGCTTCGGAAGCAATGTGTTGGGTCTGTACCGAGGGTTCAGCGAGCTCCTGGCTGCCGGTCAGATCGCTCGGCTCCCGAGGATCTTTGCGGCCCAGGCCGCAAACTGTGCGGCGATTCACGACGCGTGGAAGGGCACCCCTGCGGGCCCGAGGATTCCAACGATCGCGGAGGGCGTTGCGACGTCGGCCCCGGTGCGAGTCCCGGAGATCCTCGAGGCGCTGAGGGAGAGCCGTGGCGACACTGTGGCTGTCTCAGAGGAGGCGATCATCTTGGCATTGAAGAGTGTTGGACGTGAGTTCGGCCTTTTCGTGGAGCCCACCACTGCGGTCTGTGCTGCGGCCGCCCGTCAGTTGTGCGAGTCAGGAGTTGTCGGCCCTGGTGAGGTGACGGTGGCGATAATGACCGGCCATGGGTTGAAGGCTGTGGATTCACTCTCTGGATTGCGTCCCGTTTGATGCTCTCCAATCCATCGACATGAGGAGTTTGAGACGGATGGCAAGTCGAACCGTGAAGTCTCGCAAAAGTCGCGTTGTCGATCCGGGTGATCACTCAGTAGGCGACGGCAAGTTGTTGAACGTGGTCGGCTTGACAACGGTCTTTCACGCAAACGGGAGGGACGTACGGGCGGTCGACTCTGTCTCGTTTCATCTGTCTCCCGGAGAGACTGTGTGCATCGTCGGAGAATCCGGGAGCGGGAAGAGCGTCACGTCGCTGTCGATCATGAAGCTCATCGAGAATGAGGGCGGCAGAGTTGTCGCTGGGAGCATCTGGTTCGACGGCGACGACCTGCTCAAGGCTTCAAATGAAGAGATGCGGCGTGTAAGAGGCCGCACGGTCAGCATGGTGTTCCAGGAACCGATGACGGCTCTGAACCCGATCTTCACCGTCGGAAGTCAGATCAGCGAGGCAATACTTTTGCACACCGACGAGAGTCGGGAACAGGCCTGGAACCGCACGGTAGACATGCTCCGCTTGGTGGGGATACCGGAACCAGAGATCCGGGCAAAGCAGTACCCGCACCAGCTGTCGGGCGGCATGCGGCAGAGAGTAGTCGTGGCCATGGCGCTGGTGTGCAATCCAAAGCTGCTGATCGCGGATGAGCCGACCACTGCATTGGACGTGACGATTCAAGCTCAAGTCTTGGATTTGCTGCGTCGTTTGAAGAGGGACCTCAAGATGTCAATCCTCCTGATCACGCATGATATGGGCGTGGCCGCCGAAATGGCGGATCGGGTTGTCGTGATGTATGCCGGTAATGTAATTGAAGAGGGTAGTGTCGAAGAGATATTCGATCGGCCTCTCCACCCGTATACGCAGGGTTTGTTGGCGTCGATTCCTGGAAGAAATGGTGTGCGCGGTGCCCGCTTGCACGCCATCGCGGGTTCGACCCCGGCGCTCGCTGATATGCCCGAGGGCTGCAGGTTCAATCCACGCTGCCCCTTCGCAGTGGATATCTGTCGGGTGGAGGCACCCGCCCTGCGTTTGGTTGATGGACACAATGTGGCCTGCCATCGCGCTCAGGATGCGCCCGTGGTTGCGGCGAGGACGTCGACCGCGCAGTGACGCCGGAGTGTGTTCGGAGAATTGTTCCCTGGGTGTCCATCGATTAAGGAGGCTGTGAGTGAGACAAGCATTGAAGGATGCCGTGAGGGCGCAGAGGGAGTCAATTCAGGCAGACATATTGAACCTGATCGCGATGAACTCGGAGAATCCGCCCGGACGGGAAGAGGCGGTTGCCCACTACGTGGGCGACAGATTGTTGGCGTTGGGTGCGGAAGTTGATTATCAGGTCGTGCGCCCGGGAAGACCGAATGTGATCGGAGTGCTTGATTTCGGGCCGGGGCCCAGCCTCATGCTGAATGCGCATACCGACACTGTTCCAGTGGGAGCCTCGGGCGTGCGTCTTCTGGAGCCCGTGCTGAGAGACGGCAAGGTCTTCGGCCGCGGTGCATGTGACGACAAGGGCGGTCTCGTGGCGATGTTGGCCACGTGCGCGGCCGCGGTGGAGTTGAAGCGCGCCGGTCACGACATCCGCGGGACTTTGGTACTTGCTGGGGTGATGGGTGAAGAGACCAGCGGTGAAGGTACCCGCTACCTCACCCAACATGGTCCCCTCAGCGACTACGCGGTGGTCGGTGAACCGACAGAGCTGCTCCCGGTCTTGGGTCACAAGGGGTCGTGGCGGAAGAGAATTTCCATACACGGTAGGGCAGCTCACTCAAGTGATCCGAGCTTGGGGAACAATGCTATCTATGGCGCCGCGTTGATAGCCCTGGAGGTGGACGCCTGGAATAGTCGAATGAAAGAGACGAGCGTGTCGCCGTACGGTTCTCCAGCGGTGAGTGCAAATGTTATCAGTGGCGGTGATCAGGTAATCATCATTGCAGACGAATGTAGCTTGGATATCGACCGGCGCATGCTTCCTGGTGAGACTGAGGAGATGGTCGATGCTGAGTTCAGCGAGGTCCTGGACACGTTGCACGGGCGATACCCGGAGCTGTCGGTGGAGATTTCAGACCTGGGCCTAGGCAAGTCGCCGGCGCTGCTGGATAGTGAGTCGGTCCTGGCGGTGACGATTCTCAAAAGCGCCCGAGAGGTGACCGGTCTGGGTGAGGTGGGGCCAGTTTTCGTGGGCGGCACGGACATGACGTTTCTGATGGCGGCCGGGGTGCCGACGGTTATTTTCGGTCCCGGAAGCATAAAGGACGCGCACACGACGGGCGAGTTTGTTTCGCTTGCCGATTTGGAGCTGGCCGCTGAGGTGTACTTGAACCTGCTATGCAAATTGGCGATGGAATAGGCGATCTGAGAACCGGACGAGCGCAACACAACCCACCTCCGGAGGGCGCCAGGAGGACAGGCGTGTCAACGCCCGCCCTCGAAGGAATCCAATGGATCCCTTCGGACGCCTCCGGAGGTGGTGTTTGTTGAAGGACTACCGACCTGTATCAGCCGACAGCGGGTCCAGAACTGTGAACCCCAAGGAGCGCCGGGCCGATCGTCTGCTTGTCCACGGCTAGCTGGCCCGCATAGCAGGTCCATTTCGTGCCGGCCTTGTTCAAGCCGACGCACCCGCCGGCGACGTTGTTCTGATCGTCGTTGAACGACTCCTTCGTGCCGGTCCAGTCGGCGAGCGCGTTCCCGGGAGACTTGCCAAGGGTGCAGTCGAAGGTCTGGTGATCCTTGGTCGTGCAGGTCGGGTCCGTGCCGACGAAGATCTGCGTGCTTCCAGGCATGCCGTGTTCAACGCTGGTCGTCGAGAGCAGCGACACGGCCGCAGCGGCAGCGCCGGCAGTGCCAAGGACGCCAACGACGACCAGGCCCGCAATCGTGGTGCGAGAGCGAAGCTTGCGCCTGCGCCGACTGGCGATCGAACCGCCAATCTGCACGGCAACGGCGTGCTCGAGCTGGTCGCCGAGACGGGCAAGATCAGTGCGGAGGTTGGTGTTCATCAGATTTCCTTCGTTGACGGGACGACGTTGAGGGACCGACGCATGTGGGAGAGCCCCCGAGACACTCGGATGCGAGCGGCGGTGGGCGAGCAGTCGAGTTGAGCTGCCACTGCCTGGTAGGGCTGGTCGGCCAGGATCCTCAGCTCGAGTGCCTGACGCTGTGACTCCGGTAGGTCTGCGAGAGCTCGCTCGAGGTCAGCCTCGAGACCCTCCGTCCAGGAGTCATCCGGCATCGCTCCGGATTCGGGCCGCACCAGCCCAAGGGCCTCGGTGGCGGCGCGGACCATTCGGCGCTCTCGTGCCGAGCGTGACAACACGTTCCGTGCGATCCCGAAGACCCAGCCGGCTGCGGAGCCGTCCTTCTGGTCGCTGAAGCGGTGTCGGGACGACCAGACCTGGGCGAAGGTCTCTGCCGTGAGATCCATGGCTGCATCGGGGTCTCGGGTTCGACGCAGCAAGAAGCCATGCACCGGTGCCGCATGACGGTCGTAGAGCTGCCGAAAGGCGTCTGGGTCGTGCCCGGACGCGGCGATGAGTTCCGCATCGGACTTCACAGGCGGTCCATCTGGTTAGTCATCAATAACCTTTGGTTGGGTGGATGTGACACCCGTACATGCCACGACAGGGCCCGGTTGTTTCAGGAACACGCAAATTTCTTCGGCAGCCGTGCTGGCAGTCGGTGACACCTGTCGCTCAGGAGACCTCCACCGGTACGCCGACCAGCGATCCGTACTCGACCCAGGAGCCGTCGTAGTTCTTGACGTTGGTGAAGCCCAGCAGCTCGTGCAGCACGAACCAGGTGTGCGCGCTGCGCTCGCCGATCCGGCAGTAGACGATGGTGTCACGCGCGGGTTCGAGGTCCGCGTACAGTGCCCGCAGCTCGTCATCGGGGAGGAAGCAGCCGTCGTCCGCGGCGGCCTTCGACCAGGGGACGTTGACCGCGGTGGGCACGTGCCCCCGGACCTGGGGCTGCTCCTGCGGGAAATGCGCCGGTGCGAGGATCTCTCCGGAGAACTCCTGCGGCGAGCGGACGTCAACGATGTTCTTCGCGCCGATCGAGGCAACGACCTCGTCTCGGAGGACCCGGATGGTGGGGTCGGCGGTGCGGGCCACATAGGTCGCCTCGGGGCGAGCGACCACCTCGGCACCGAGGGGCCGGCCGTCGAGCTCCCAGCGCTTGCGGCCACCGTCGAGGAGGCGGACATCGGCGTGCCCGTAGACCTTGAAGTACCAGTAGGCGTATGCCGCGAACCAGTTGTTGTTCCCGCCGTACAGCACGACCGTGTCGTCGTTGCTGATTCCCTTCTCCGACAGCAGCGACTCGAAGCCGGCGCGGTCGACGAAGTCTCTTCGGGTCTGGTGCTGCAGGTCGCCTCGCCAGTCGAGCGCGACCGCGCCCGGGATGTGGTTGTCGTAGTAGGCATGGCTGTCCTCGTCGACCTCGACCAGGACGATGCCCGGCTCGTAGAGATGCTTCTCGACCCAGTCGCCATCCACCAGTACGTCGTTGCGGCTCATCGGTTTCTCCTAAGGATTGGTGTACCAATCATTAGGGTACCAACGATTGGTAGGCTCGCCAGATGAGGTCCACAACAGCCGCAGGCCCGTCCGAGACCAACCCGCTCGCCCTGGAGGAACAGGTCTGCTTCGCCCTCTCGGTTGCTGCGCGATCCGTGGTCGCGGTCTACAAGCCGGTCCTCGAGCCGATGGGCCTCACCCACCCGCAGTACCTGGTGATGCTCGCCCTCTGGCAGCACGAGCCGGTGTCGGTCAAGGACCTGAGCGGGATGCTGCAGCTGGATCCCGGGACGCTCTCCCCGCTCGTGAAGCGACTCGAGGCTGCGGGTCTCGTCCGACGTGATCGAGACGCCGGCGACGAGCGTTCGCTGGCGATCGTGCTGACCGAGAAGGGTCGGGCGCTGCGCAAGGAGGCGCTGAAGGTGCCGGGCGCGATCGTGGAGCGGATCGGTCTGCCCCTCAGCGACCTGCGTGACATGCATGCCACGCTGACCCGCGTGATTGCGGCCGCCCAGGACGCGCTGGCGAGCTGATCCGGCGAGGTGGGAAATGACGCAAGGTGCCCCAGGCCAGAGTCGAACTGGCGACCTTTCGCTTAGGAGGCGGCTGCTCTATCCACTGAGCTACTGGGGCGGGACGTGCGGACTTACCGGCCGAAAACCACCGAACGCCAGCGGTCAGTCTAGTGATCACCTCTCGATCCAGCTCAGTGGGCACTCCGCCTCGGAGTGGGAGAGTTCAGGATGACGTTCAAGCGTCGTGCGGCTTTCGACCGCGAATGGGCGGGGGTCCCGGGCCTCGAGCAGGAGAGGTGTCACGATCGCGGGTGACCCGAGGGTTCAACCGATCGCCTCGGGCACGTCGCATCGGGATTGCTCGGTCGTTCTGGAGAAGCGAAGGGAAACACCACGATGAGCGAGACGGCCACACGGAACGACCGCCACCTGACCATCGATCAGCTCACCACGGCGATCGACTCGGGGGGTATCGACACGGTGGTGGTCGCCTTCACCGACATGCAAGGACGTCTGCAGGGCAAGCGGCTGCACGCCCGGTACTTCCTCGACATCGCCCTCGAGCAGGGCACCGAGGGCTGCAACTACCTGCTCGGCGTCGACATCGACATGAACACCGTCGCGGGCTATGCGATGACGTCCTGGGACCGTGGCTACGGCGACATGGGGTTCGTCCTCGACCTCGACACGCTGCGGCTGCTGACCCACCTGCCTGCGACCGCGATGGTGCAGTGCGACCTGGCCTGGCCCGACCGCTCACCGGTTCTGCAGTCACCGCGGACCATTCTCAAGCAGCAGATGGTTCGGGCCGCGAAGCTCGGGTTCACCGCATTCGCCGGCACCGAGCTGGAGTTCATCGTGTTCGAGGACACCTATGAAGCGGCGTTCGAGGCGCGCTACCAGGGGCTTACCCCGGCCAACCAGTACAACGTCGACTACTCGATCGTCGGCGGCACCCGGGTGGAGCCACTGCTGCGCGACATCCGCAACACCATGTACTCCGCCGGCATGAACGTCGAGGGCTCCAAGGGTGAGTGCAACTTCGGACAGCACGAGATCGGTTTCGTCTACGACGACGCGCTGGTCACCGCGGACAACCACGCCGTCTACAAGACAGCGGCGAAGGAGATCGCCGCACTGCACGGCAAGTCATTGACGTTCATGGCCAAGTACGACCAGCGCGAGGGCAACTCATGCCACATCCACCTGTCGCTGCGCGGGATCGACGGGTCGGTCGTGTTCTGGGACGACGGGGCGGGCAAGCGCACTGCCCTGTACGACCACTTCGTGGCCGGGGTGCTGGCGACGATGCCGGACCTGACCCTGCTCTACGCGCCGAACATCAACTCCTACAAGCGTTTCGCTGACGGGTCGTTCGCGCCGACGACGATCGCGTGGGGTGAGGACAACCGGTCCTGCGCCGTACGTCTGGTCGGGCGAGGTGCCGGAGCGCGGATGGAGAACCGGGTCCCCGGTGGCGACGTGAACCCCTACCTCGCCCTGGCCGCGATGCTTGCTGGTGGGCTGCATGGCATCGAGAAGGAGCTCGCCCTGGAACCCGCCCTGGCTGGCAACGCATACACCTCTGGCCGCCCAAGGGTCCCAGGCTCCCTGCGTGATGCCCGCGGGGCTTTCGCGTCCTCAGAGGTCGCCCGGGCGGCGTTCGGTGATGAAGTCGTCGAGCACTACACGAACATGGCCGACGTGGAGCTGGCGGCCTTCGGCGCCGTCGTCACCGACTGGGAGCTGCGCCGTGGCTTCGAACGGATGTGAGGAGCAGCATGAGCAACACCTACACGGTGGTGAATCCGGCCACCGAGCAACCAGTCGTTGACGTCGACATGGCCGACATCGCAGCCACAGATGCCGCGATCGAACGGGCAGTCGAGGCGTTCCCGTCCTGGCGGGACCTTGCACCGGGCGAAAGGGCGCGTCTGCTGCGGCGATTCGCAGCGCTCGTTGACGAGCATGTCGAGGAGCTCGCGGAGCTCGAGGTGCGCAACTCCGGTCACACCTGGGGAAACGCGACGTGGGAGGCAGCCAACGTCCGCGACGTCCTCAACTACTACTCAGCCGCTCCCGAGCGACTGATCGGCCACCAGATCCCCGTACCAGGTGGCATCGACGTCACCTTCCATGAACCACTGGGCGTGGTGGGAATCATCGTGCCGTGGAACTTTCCGATGCCGATCGCTGGCTGGGGATTCGCGCCGGCACTGGCGGCCGGCAACACCGTCGTACTGAAGCCCGCTGAGCTCACGCCGCTCACCGCGATCCGACTCGGTGAGCTGGGTCGCGAGGCCGGTCTGGCAGAGGGAGTCTTCTCGGTGATCCCGGGCAGGGGCTCGATCGTGGGGGAGCGCTTCGTGACCCATCCAGCGGTCCGCAAGGTCTGCTTCACCGGTTCGACCGAGGTCGGCAAGCGAATCATGGCCGGCTGCGCGGACCGGGTGAAGCGGGTGACCCTCGAGCTGGGCGGCAAGAGCGCCAACATCATCTTCGCTGACGCGGACATCGCCAAGGCTGCGGCCAGCGCACCCTACGCAGTCTTCGACAATGCCGGACAAGACTGCTGCGCGCGCTCGCGGATCCTCGTCCAGCGCTCGGTGTACGACGAGTTCATCTCGCTGCTCCGACCTGCAGTCGAGGGCGTCAAGGTGCTCGACCCCAGCGATCGCAGCAGCGAGATGGGCCCACTCATCTCCGCGGGGCAGCGGAGCACGGTGCAGGGTTTCCTCGACGAGGTCGAGGTCGCCTTCTCCGGCCACAAGCCTGACGGTCCGGGCTTCTGGGTCGCCCCGGCAGTCGTGCTTGCCGAGTCGACCCAACAGCGGATCTGGCGTGAGGAGGTCTTCGGACCGGTTGTTGCCGTCATGCCCTTCGACGACGAGGAGGAAGCGATCGCGCTTGCCAACGACTCGGACTTCGGGCTGTCGGGTTCGATCTTCACCAGGGACGTCGGGCGCGCGTTGCGCGTCTCGCGGGGGGTCGAGGCCGGTGCCTTGAGCGTCAACTCCCATTCGTCGGTGCGGTACTGGACCCCGTTCGGTGGCTTCAAGCAGTCGGGGATCGGTCGAGAGCTGGGGCCCGATGCCCCGCATTCGTTCACCGATGTCAAGAACGTCTTCATCAGCAACGAGTAGCCACTTCACCAAGAGGAGCAAGACAAAATGGCAGGACGCATCGAGGGCAAGACCGCCGTCATCACCGGTGGCTGCTCCGGCATCGGTCTCGCGACGGTCCGTCGCTTCGCCGAAGAAGGCGCGAACGTCGTCATCGGCGACCTCGACGACGCGCGCGGAGCAGAGATCGCCGCCGAGGTCGGCGGCAGCTATGTGCATACCGATGTCGCCGACAAGGAACAGGTCGACACGCTCTTCAAGACAGCCAAGGACACCTACGGGTCGGTGGACATCGCGTTCAACAACGCCGGCATCTCACCCCCCGAGGATGCTTCGATCCTGGACACCGATCTGGACGCCTGGCGCCGGGTTCAGGAGGTCAACCTGACCAGCGTCTATCTGTGTTGCAAGGCGGCGCTGCCCTACATGATCGACCAGAAGAGCGGGTCGATCATCAATACGGCGTCGTTCGTCGCAGTAATGGGAGCGGCCACCTCGCAGATCTCCTACTCCGCCTCGAAGGGTGGTGTGCTGTCCATGTCACGCGAGCTCGGGGTGCAGTTCGCGCGTGAGGGCGTTCGGGTGAATGCCCTGTGTCCGGGTCCCGTGAACACGCCGCTCTTGCAGGAGCTGTTCGCCAACGACCCCGAGCGCGCCGCCCGGCGACTGGTGCACGTGCCCGTTGGCCGTTTCGCAGAGCCTGCCGAGATCGCCAACGCCGTCCTCTTCCTTGCTTCCGACGAGTCGTCCTTCATCACGGCCTCCACGTTCCTGGTCGACGGAGGCATCTCTGGCGCTTACGTCACGCCGCTGTGAACCGACCGCTGATCGGGCTGAGCGCCTACCGCGAACGGGCGCAGTGGGGTGTCTGGGACACGTCCGCAGACCTGTTGCCGAGTGACTATGCCCGGGCCATCGAGGCCGTGGGCGGGGTGCCGGTGTTGCTGCCGATGTCCCTCCCGTATGACGAGGCCGCCCGTGCGGTCGTCGCACGGCTCGACGGGCTGGTCATCAGTGGCGGAGCCGATGTCCAGCCCGAGCGGTACGGCGCCGAGCCGTTGCCGACCACCACTCGCTGGCGACCGGGCAGGGACGCCTGGGAGCTGGCCCTCCTCGACGAAGCCGCCAACCAGGATCTGCCGACGCTCGGCGTCTGCCGAGGCATGCAGGTGATGGCTGTGCACGCCGGCGGAGTTCTGGACCAGCACGTCCCCGAACTGGTGGGCCACGATCGGCACAGCCCCGGTGGTGACGCGTACGGCGACATGGAAGTGCAGGTTGCGCCGACCAGCAGACTCGCCGGAGCGCTGCCGCCGAGGCCACTGGTTCGTTGCCATCATCATCAGTCGGTGCGGACACACCCCGGATTCGACGCGGTCGGCTGGGCCGATGACGGCCTGCTCGAGGCGATGGAGGCGCCTGGTGACCGGTTCCAGATCGCCGTGCAGTGGCATCCAGAGGTCAGCACGGAACACGGGTTGTTCGAGGCACTTGTTGGGGCCGCGCGCGGCCACGAGCGCATCTGAGGCGCTCGGTCGGTGCGCATCCCGACGGTTTTCGCACGTCCTGCCGGGCCGGGAACCACCCCGTCGAGCACCCTCCTCCGGAGACCTCGCGGCCGTGCCCGATTTGGGACATGCTGCTGCCCGTCGCACAATAAGAGGTCACAGTGGAAAAGGGCGGGGGCCCGACAGACATCAGTTGAGGGTCGAACTTGTCCGAGGAAGAGCCACGCCACCGGGATCGCCTGCCCCGAAAACACAAGCTGGCGCGACGCATCCTGATCGGTTTCTGCTGTCTTCTCGTGATCGCGTCGACGGCGTTCTTCCTTGCTTACGAGCACCTTCAGGGCAACATCCACTCGATCGCGATCGGCAATCACCTCGGTAACAGGCCGAAGAAGATACCGGTCAGCGGACCCCAGCAACCGCTCACGATCCTGGTGATGGGATCGGACACCCGGGCCGGCGCCAACGGCGTCGGCATCGGTGGCCAGACCCCCGGGCTCTCGGACACGACGATCATGTTGCACATCTCCGCGAACCGGAAGTTCGCCTACGGCGTCAGCCTCCCGCGCGATGCGATGGTCCAGCGCCCCACCTGTGACAAGAAGGGCGGGGGCACCGATCCCGGCGGGCTGACCCAGTTCAATGCGGCGTACGCCATCGGTGGTCCGCTCTGCACCGTCCGCACCGTCGAGCAGCTGACCGGCATCCACATCGACCACTTCGTGGTCATCGACTTCGTCGGCTTCCGCAACATGGTCGATGCGATTCATGGTGTGACGGTCTGCATTCCGGAGGCGATCAACGACCCCACGGGCAACATCAACATGCCCGCCGGCACCTACAAGGTCAGTGGCGAGCAGGCCCTGAACTACGTGCGCGAGAGGTACGGCGTCGGCGACGGTTCCGACATCGGCCGGATGAAGCGGCAGCAGACCTTCGTGGCGGCGATGATCAAGAAGGTCATGTCGGCCGGCACACTGGCCAACCCGATCCGGCTCTACAGCTTCCTCGATGCGCTGACCAAGTCGATCGCGCTCGACAGCGGGTTCAAGAGTCTCGGCCAGCTGACCTCGCTCGGCTCGTCGCTGAAGAACATCGGGCTCGACAACATCAAGTTCATCACCGTGCCGTGGCAGCCCTATCCGCCCGACATCAACCGGGTCGAGTGGAAGCCCGAGGCTGCGCAGCTCTGGGACCGGATCAAGCACGACAAGCCCCTCGGTGGCAGGTTCGACGACGACGTGGTCAAGGCGAGCACCACGACTCCCGGGACGAAGTCGCCGGGCTCGGGCAGCAAAGGCACGACGACCGAGCAGCAGGCCGCCATCGCGCATCAGAACGGTCTGTGCTCCTGATCCGTCGCCTTTCGGGGACGACTTCGTTGGTGTTGCATGGCCGAGACTCCGCAGTCCCCTTTTGACCACCTGACCCGACGAGCGGTGCTCGGTGGTGCCGGGGTCGGTCTGCTGACCGGCGTACTCGGAGGGGCCTGGGAGGCAGCGGAGGCCGCCACGCTGCACGGCAAGCTGCCGAAGCAGGTGGACTGCGTCGTCGTGGGCGGTGGCATCTCCGGCCTCGTGGCCGCTCGCCACATCAGGTACCACCAGCAGAAGTCGGTGCTGGTCCTCGAGGCGCGGGACCGCGTCGGCGGGCGGGTGCTCAACCACAAGCTGCCCAACGGCTCGGTCATCGAGTCCGGCGGAGCGTTCATCGGACCGACGCAGAACCACATCGCGGCGCTGGCGAAGCAGCTCGGCGTACAGACCTTCAAGGAGTACAACGACGGCCAGAGCGTCTCGGTCTCCAAGGGCCAGCGCCAGCTCTACACCGGCACGGTGCCTCCCGACCCGGCGATTCTTCTCGACGCTGCGCTGGTCCAGCTGCGGATCGACCAGATGGCTGCCGAGCTCGACGTGTCCCAGCCGTGGGCGCACCCCAACGCGAAGACGTGGGACAGCCAGACCCTGGGCAGCTGGCTGCGGGCCAACACCCTGAACCACGATGTGGTGAACCTGATCCTCGCGTGGACCCAACCGGGGTTCGGCGCCGACGTCGACGAGCTCTCCCTGCTCTTCGTGCTCTGGTACGTCGCCTGCTCGGGGGACGAGAAGAACAAAGGCACGTTCGAGCGGAACTCCAACACCGCGGACGGAGCTCAGGAGTCCCGGTTCATCGGCGGCTCCCAGCTGATCCCGCTCCGGATGGCGGCAACGCTGCACAACAAGGTCGCCCTGAACGCGCCCGTCCACCGGATCGCCCAGCGGGACGGCTACTGCTTCGTGCACAGCGCCCGGGGCGTCGTACGGGCCAAGCGGGTGATCGTCGCCTGCCCGCCGCCGATGGTGCTCGGCATCGACTGGCATCCGCAGCTGCCGGCTCCGAGGCGCACGCTGCTGGAGCAGATGCCGATGGGCGACCTGATGAAGTGCGACGCGGTCTACAAGACGCCGTTCTGGCGCAAGGCCGGCATGAACGGGTTCGGCATCAGCGACGCGGGTGCGGTCCGGGCGTCCTTCGACAACAGCCCGCCGGACGGCAAGGTCGGGGTGCTCCTCGCGTTCGTCGGCGGCAGCACCTGGCGGACCTACGGCACGATGTCCGTCGCCAACCGGCGCAAGCACGTGCTCGAGGGTTTTGCCGCGATGTTCGGTGACGAGGCACTGCACCCGATCGAGTACGTCGAACACAACTGGCCCCACGAGAAGTGGACCGGTGGCGCTCCGGTGGCGTTCATGGGGCCCAACACGCTCTCGACGTACGGACCGTGGATCCGCAAGCCGCACGGTCGCGTGCACTGGGCCGGGACCGAGACCTCGACCTACTGGACCGGCTACATGGACGGCGCCGTGCGCGCCGGCCACCGGGCGGCTGCAGAGGCTGGTCTACATCTTTAAAAGGCGGGCGTTACCTCCTCGTTATACGATCAAGCTGTGAAGGTAGTCCTGTCCGGGGGGACCGGCGTCATTGGAAGTGCCGCGGTACCCGCCCTCGTGAACGCCGGCCATCGGGTCGTGGCGCTCTCGCGCAACCCTGAGAACGTCAAGGTGCTCAGCGAGCTGGGCGCGCTGCCCCTTCCCGGCGACCTCTTCGATGTCGACAGCCTGACCGATCTCTACAAGGGCGCCGATGCCGTCATCAACCTCGCCACCCACGTGCCTGTCGGGTATGCCGGCGCCCTCCCGGGTTCCTGGCGCGAGCACGACCGGCTGCGCACGACCGGCGTCGCGAACGTCGTGGAGGCTGCCCGCCGGGCCGGCGTGCGGCGAGTCGTGCAGGAATCGGTGAGCTTCGTGTACGCCGACCATGGCGACGACTGGATCACCGAGCAGGACCCGATCGAGATCACGCCGTCGACGGAGCCCTCCTGCGTGGGCGAGTCGCATGTGCAGGACTACGCCTGTGACTCGCGCGTCGGGGTCGTCCTCCGCTTCGGTTCGATCCTCGGCGATGACCCGTTGACCCGCTTCTGGCTGCGCGCCGCCTCGCACGGCCGGCCCGTGGGCATCGGCCGACCCGAGAGCTGGGCCCACCTCGTGCACACCGACGACCTCGGCTCAGCGGTGGTCGCCGCGCTGCATGCGCCGAGCGGCGTCTACAACGTCGGCAGCGAGCCCGTGCTCCGCAAGGACCTGGTCGCGGGGTTCGCCGAGGCGGCCGGCGCCGGTGGTCAGGGTTCGTTCATGGGCCCGATGATGCGGCGCCTGTCCGGGCAGCGCATCGAGCCGCTGACCCGCTCGCTACGGATCTCCTCGGACCACTTCGAGGCCCAGACCGGCTGGCGGCCGTCCCGGCCGGAGTTCGACTCCGAGTGGTTCGACGTGACCGTCGCCGTCGACCATGCGGTCCATTGATGAGTCCGTCGACGCGCCAATGGATGAGCCGATGGATGAGTCGAGTGTCTAGATGAACGACCCGCTCACTCCGGCGGAGCGCGAGGCGCGCAGGCGTCGGCTCGCCGAGGTGTTCGGCGACGTACTCCCCGAGCAGACCTCGGACGACGCCGCCGAGAAAACTCCCGAAACCGACGCCGCAGAGGACTGGCTCAGGCGCCAGGTCCCGCCGCACCACGGCTGACGTCATACCTCCCGGCGGCTCGGGCGACCATCGGGTATGACGTCCGGGGGCGTTGGAGACCGCGTCAGGCTTGGCGCTGGGCGAGCAGGTTGCGGATCTCGGTGAGCAACGCGATGTCTGCAGGAGTCCCCTCGGGCTCGCTCGGGAAGAACCTCTCCTTGGCCTTGGTGTACGGAACCACCACGAAGAAGTACACGACCGCAGCCAGGATCAGGAACGCGATGACTGCCGTCAGGAACGTGCCGAGGGCGATCCCCTTCGGCGCCCACGAGTCGAAGGTGGGGTTCTGACCGATGATCTTGGCGATCACCTGCAGCAGCACGTTGGTGAATGTACTGACGACCGCGGCGAAGGAAACGGCCAGGATCAGGCCGACGGCGATCTCGACGAGGTTGCCCCGCAGGACGAAGTTCTTGAAGCCGGTCATGGAATCTCCTCACTCAGGCCCCGAGACGTCCGGAGCCGCGGATGATGTCGCCAGCAGGTTAACTGGTCCAGATCACCGAGATATAGCCCGAAACCCCGGCTGCCGTCAGGTCTCGTGCCACCTCCGGACGCACGCCGACCACGACCAACCGGCCGGGAAGGCCGGTGTCGAGTGCGGTTGGCTGCGCGTGCGGCAGCGCGATCACCGGCACATCCTCGGCAAGGGTTCGTGCGGCAGCCTCTCCCTGGGGGTCCGCGGCCGTCAGCGTGATCCGGTCGCCCACCCGCATCAGGTCGACCACGGCAGGATCGGTGATCCGCACCGGCACTGCGACCAGGGCGGGGTAGCCGGCGAGCAGCCGCGGCCCCACCAGGCGAACCGTGGTCAGCGGTTCACCCTTGGTCAGGGGAGCGGCCAGGGTCCGGCCAATGGCGCCGGCGGGGGAGTCGAGGGCCCGCTCCGGAACGCTGCCAGGGGCGTACGACGTACGGGTGAGGTCGGCGACCCTGAGTACCGTGCCCCCGGGCAGGTCACGGCTGGCCGTCCAGACGGACACGGTCGGCGCGGGCGGGGCCGTGGCAGCCTGGAGGACGAGGAGCACAGCGCCGGCTGCCGTCAGGGCGGCGAGCGGGCGACGATGGATCAGGATCCGGCAACGGACCTGGCGGAGGCGGGCAAGAAGCGATCTCATGAGGACCGAGGCTAGGCAGGACGGGCCGGATCCCGCTTCCGGAATCCACAGGGGCAGCCGAACGTGGTTCCTGAGCCTCTCGAACGGCTCAGCGCCCGGGGGAGATCAGGCGCTCTTGGCCTCGGTCTTCGCTGCCGGCTTCGACTCGGTCTTGGTCTCGGACTTGCCCTCCGACTTGCCCTCCGACTTGCCCTCGGACTTGCCGTCCGACTTGGTGTCGCCGGACGCTGCCGGGCTGGTCGACGTACTCGTGCCGCGGCTGTCGTTGCGGTAGAAGCCGCTGCCCTTGAAGACCACGCCGACGGCGTTGAAGACCTTGCGCAGCTTGCCGCCGCACTCGGGGCATTCCGAGAGGGAGTCCTCGCTGAAACTCTGGACAGCCTCGAAAAAGTGGCCGCACTCGGTGCAGGAGTACTGATAGGTGGGCACGGGTTTTCCTTCACGACTACAGGTGGTGCCACCCGGCAGACCGCTGGCACTCAACGACTTCGACTGCCAATCCTACGGCACAATGACAACGTGACTGGCCGGAGACCTGCCCAAGGATGATCACCGTGAACTCGAGCACCGACGTTCCGGCAGCCGACGAGCGCACACGTTTCCGGGACTGGCCCACAGGCGGTCGCTGGCTGGTCTACTCCGTGATCCTGCTGGTCATCGCGATGATCGCGCTCTTCCTGGCCGGCGCCACCGTCGTACGACGATCGCTGCCGCAGACCTCGGGCACGCTCCAGCTGCGCGGCCTCACCAGCACCGTCGATGTCGACCGGGATGCCAACGGCATCGCCCAGGTGTACGCCGACACGCCCGCCGACCTCTTCTACGCCCAGGGCTATGTGCAGGCCCAGGACCGGTTCTGGGAGATGGACTTCCGCCGACACGTGACGTCCGGGCGGCTCAGTGAACTGCTCGGCAAGAAGGCGCTCAGCACGGACATGTACATCCGGACGATGGGCTGGCGCGACGTCGCCCAGAAGGAGTACGCGCTGCTCTCGCCCGATTCGCGCAGCTACCTGGACGCCTACAGCGCCGGAGTGAACGCCTACATCCACGTGCACTCGATCTCACAGATGTCGCTGGAGTACTCCCTGCTTGCGATCCATGGGCTGAACTACACCCCAGAGGACTGGACTCCGGTCGACTCGCTGGCCTGGCTGAAGGCGATGGCCTGGGACCTGCGCGGCAACATGGACGACGAGATCGACCGGGCCCGGCTGTCGGTGGACAGGACACCGGACCAGATCGCCGAGCTGTATCCGCCGTACCCCTACGCGACGAACCAGCCGATCATGGACTGGAAGCCGGCCACCCCGCCTCCGACCGGGGCGAACCCTCGCCCGCCTCTCGGCTCGGCCGCGATGAAGGCGCTCGAGGCCGTCGAGCGCGGCACCGCGGCCATCCCCGATCTGCTCGGCAGCGGTGACGGCATCGGCTCGAACAGCTGGGTGGTCTCCGGGGCGCACACCGTCAGCGGCAAGCCGCTCCTCGCCAACGACCCGCACCTGAGTCCGTCGCTTCCGGGCATCTGGTACCAGATGGGCCTGCACTGCAGGGTGGTCGACGAGTCCTGCCCGTTCGACGTCAGCGGCTTCACGTTCGCCGGAGTGCCGGGCGTGATGATCGGGCACAACGACAAGATCGCTTGGGGTTTCACCAATCTCGACCCCGATGTCACCGACCTCTACCTGGAGAAGGTCGAGGGCCAGAACTACCTCTACGACAACAAGTGGCTGCCGCTCAAGGAGCACGACGAGACGATCAAGGTCGCGGGCGGGAAGTCGAAGACCTTCACGGTGCGCGCGACCGGGCACGGACCCCTGGTCTCCGACGTCTCCTCCCAGCTCTCGAGCGTCGGCGCGAACGCCAGCTCCTTGCCGGGCTCGCCGCCGCGTGGCAACGGCTATGCCGTCTCGCTGGAGTGGACCGCGCTGACTCCGTCTCGTACGGCGGATGCGATCTTCCTGCTCGACCGGGCCCAGGACTGGACCCAGTTCCGGGCGGCGGCTGCCCGGTTCGCCGTACCCAGCCAGAACCTCGTCTACGCCGACACCGACGGCAACATCGGCTACCAGGCGCCGGGACTGATCCCGATCCGCAAGGGCAACCGCAGCGGCGACTACCCGGTGGAGGGCTGGAACTCCGCGAACGACTGGTCAGGGAAGTACGTCCCGTTCAAGGACCTCCCCACCGAGCTGAATCCTGACGACGGGTTCATCGTCACGGCCAACCAGGCGGTCACCGGCCCGAACTACCCGTACTTCCTCTCCGACTCGTGGGACCAGGGCTACCGGAGCCAGCGGATCCGGCAGCTGCTCACCAAGGACTTCGTGGGCGACCAGCCGGTCGGTGTCGCCGAGATGAGCAGGATCCAGAACGACACCCGCAACCCGATGGCGCCGATCCTGGTGCCCTACCTGCTCAACATCTTGCTGACCTCGGAGTACTACGCCGATGGCCAGCGGCTGCTTGCGACCTGGGACTACACCCAGCCCGCCGATTCCGCAGCAGCGGCCTACTTCAACGCGGTGTGGAGCAACCTGCTTCGGCTCACCTTCCAGGACCAGCTCAAGAAGTCGCTCTGGCCCGACGGTGGCCAGCGCTGGATGGCCGTGGTCAGCGAGCTGCTCCAGGAGCCGGACAGCCCGTGGTGGGACGACGTCCGCACCGATGGTGTGATCGAGAACCGCGACACGATTCTCACCACGGCGATGCAGGACGCCCGCGACGAGCTGGTCCGGAGGATCTCGGTCGACCCCGACAAGTGGCAGTGGGGCGCCCTGCACCAACTCAAGCTGACCAACCAGTCGCTCGGCGCCAGCGGGATCGGAGTCGTCGAGCGGCTCTTCAACCGGGGGCCGTACGACGTCGCCGGGGGCGGCTCGAACGTGGATGCGACGGCCTGGGACGCGGCCAAGGGGTACGCCGTGACCGCCGCGCCATCGATGCGGATGGTCGTGGACCTCTCCGACTTCGACAACTCGCGCTGGATCAACCAGACCGGGGTCTCGGGCCACGCGTTCTCCGCCCACTACACCGACCAGACCAAGCTGTGGCTCGCCGGCGAGACCCTGCCCTGGGTCTCCAGCAAGACTGCTGTGCAGGCCGCAACCCGCGACCACCTCAACCTGGTCCCCCGCTCGAATTGATCGCCGACCCGGCAGAAGTTCACCCAGCTGCCCCGCCGACCCGGCAGAAGTTCACGCCAGCTCGGTGAGGTTCTGACGGGTCGGCGCGGTCCGCGAGTGAAGATCTGACGGGTCGGCGATCAGAAGCGGAGGAGGTCGAGCTCGGTCGCGGCGGCGCTGACGTGTCGGTCGTGCGAGTCCCGGGGCACTTGGGGGAGCACCTCTTCGGAGTTGAGCAGCACGCACGTGAACGTCCCGACCGGGACGCGGCCCAGGGCCCGGTCGTAGGACCCACCGCCGCGGCCCATCCGCATGCCGGTCGGATCGACGGCGAGGCCCGGGACGATCACCACGTCGGCCGTGGCGATCGCGTCGAACCCGAGCGGGCGACCGTCCGGCTCGAGCAAGCCACGGCTGGCCGAGACGAGCCGACCGTCGTGGACCGCCCAGTCGAGGTCGTTGTCGGGCTGGAGCAGCGGCAGGATCACCCGTTTCCCCAAGGACAGCAGGCCATCGAGCAACGGGCCGGTGCCGGGCTCACGTCCGACGGAGACATAGGCAGCGACCGTCGCTGCCCGGCGTACCTCCGGCGCGGCGAGCAGAAGGGCAGCCCTGGCCTGGGCGCGGGCAGCGAGTTCGGCGACCGGTTGCCGCCCTCGGGCGGTCAGCAGCTGGTCGCGGATCGCAAGCTTTGCAGACTCGATGTGATCCATGGCGAGATCAACCCTACGATCGAGGTATGAGTGACGAAGGGTTGCGGCTCGCCCGGCGCAAGATGGTCGACGCTGGGGTGGACCCGGTTGCCATCGACGTGTTCGCGCACTACTACCGGCTGGTGGAGCACGGCGAGACCGGGATGATCCCGGAGGACACCATCGACCCGCTGGACATGCCGTCCCTCGCCGACATGGATGTTCCCGACCAGGTCGCCGCCGACGCGATCGCGACGACCGCGGTGATCAAGCTCAATGGCGGCCTCGGCACCTCGATGGGCATGGACCGGGCGAAGTCCCTGCTCTGCGTACGCCGGGGCCTGTCCTTCCTCGACATCATCGCCCGCCAGGTGTTGCACCTGCGCGACGAGTACGCCGCCCCGCTGCCACTGATCTTCATGAACAGCTTTCGGACCAGTGCAGACACCCTCGCTGCCCTGGCCCGGTACGACGGGCTCGCGGTCGACGGCCTCCCGCTGGAGTTCCTGCAGAACAAGGAACCGAAGATCCGGGTCGACAACCTCAAGCCGGTCCGCTGGCCGAAGGATCCCGCACTCGAGTGGTGCCCTCCGGGTCACGGCGACATCTACACCGCGTTGCGTGGCACCGGGCTGCTCGACAAGCTGATCGACGCGGGCTACCAGCGGGCCTTCGTCTCCAACTCCGACAACCTCGGCGCGGTGCCCGACGCACGAGTCGCCGGCTGGTTCGCCTCCTCCGGCGCGCCGTTCGCGATCGAGGCGGTCCGGCGTACGGCCGGGGACAAGAAGGGCGGTCACTTCGCCACCCGCAAGAGCGATGGCCGGATCGTGCTTCGCGAGACCGCGCAGACGCTGCCCGAGGACCTGGAGGCGCTCGGCGACCTGAGCCGCCACAAGTTCACCTCCACCAACAACCTGTGGTTCGACCTGGCGGCCCTGCGCAGCGAGATCGTCCGGCGCGACGGCATCCTCGGCCTGCCCCTGATCCGCAACACGAAGCACGTCGACCCCGGTGACAAGGCGAGCCCGGAGGTCGTCCAGATCGAGACCGCGATGGGTGCGGCCATCGAGATCTTCGAGGACGCCCGCACGATCGAGGTCGGGCGCGACAGGTTCGTGCCGGTGAAGACGACCGACGACCTGCTGGTGCTGCGATCCGATGCCTACGAGCTCGGCAAGGACTTCGTGCTCGACCAGGCAGTCGCCTCGATCCCGTACGTCGAGCTGGGCAACGTGTACAAGCTGGTGGGGGAGTTCGACAAGCGCTTCCAATCGGGAGTGCCGTCGCTGAAGGACGCGAGCTCGTTCGTCGTACACGGGGACTGGGCGTTCGGCGGGAAGGTCCGCGTCGTCGGCGACGTCACGCTCGACGGCGACCACGGCCGGGTGGACGCGGGCACGGTGCTCGGCACGGGGCCGTCGGCGCAATAGGGTCGGCTCATGCCTTCCTCTCGCGAGCCGTCCGGCCTGACCACTGTTGACGAGCACCTCGCGAACATCCTGAAGCGGATCTCCGCGCTTCCGACGTACCAGCAGCCGCTGATGGATGCCCTCGGTCTGCCGGTCGCGGAGGACATCCACTCCCCGGTCGCGCTGCCGATCTTCGACAACTCCGCCATGGATGGCTACGCCGTGGTCTTCCGCGACGTCGCCGACGCTTCCGCGGAGCGCCCCGTGCACCTGCCGGTGGTCGGCGAGATCGCGGCCGGCCAGACCAGGATCTTCGCGATGTCTCCGGGTACGGCGGTCCGGATCATGACCGGTGCTCCCATTCCGCAAGGCTGCGACGCGGTGGTGCCCTTCGAGTGGACCGACGAGGGCGTCGCCCAGGTGCTGATCCATCGCGCCCCCGGCCTCGGTGAGCACGTACGCCGGGCCGGTGAGGAGATCAGCAAGGGTGACCTGCTGATGCCCAAGGGCACGATGGTCGGCGCCCGTCAGCTCGGCCTGCTCGCCTCGGTCGGGTTCGGCCAGGTCCCGACGCCGCCGCGGCCGCGGGTCGTCGTGCTCTCGACCGGGTCCGAGCTGGTCGACCCGGGCTCGCCGCTGGGACGCGACAGCATCTTCGACGCGAACTCCTACCTGCTCGCCGCCGCGGCGAAGTCCGCCGGCGCGATCGCCTACCGGGTCGCTTCGGTCTCCGACGACCCGGACAGCTTCTCCGAGGCGATCAACGACCAGCTCGTCCGGGCGGACGTGGTCGTCACCAGCGGCGGGGTCAGCAAGGGCACCCATGACGTGGTCAAGGAGGTGCTCCGCGAGCTGGGCACGGTCGACTTCCTCGAGGTCGCGATGCAGCCGGGCAAGCCGCAGGGCTTCGGTGTGATCGGCGAGGACGCGACGCCGATCTTCACGCTGCCGGGCAACCCGGTCTCGTCGTACATCTCCTTCGAGGTCTTCGTGGTGCCGGCGCTCCGCAAGATGATGGGCCGCGAGCCGTATGCCCGCCCGCTGGTCCGGGCGTCCTGCACCACCGACCTGACCTCGATGAGGGGACGGCGCCAGTTCCTGCGGGCGCAGATCGCGGCCGGCCCGGGTGGCGCCAAGGTCACTCCGGTCGGCGGTGCCGGGTCCCATCTGGTCGCCGGCCTGTCGGGAGCCAACGCGCTGATCGTGATCGCCGAGGACATCACCCGGGTCGAAGCAGGCCAGCCGGTGCCGGTGATGATGCTGGACAGGGAGTTCTGATGACGGCGCCCGATGAACCTCGCCTCACCCATGTCGACGAGACCGGCGCCGCCCGGATGGTCGACGTCTCCGGCAAGGACGTGACCGCCCGGTCGGCGACAGCAAGCGGGCGGGTGCTGGTTTCCCCTGCTGTGGTTGGGCTTCTGCGAGGTGTCGGGGTCCCGAAGGGCGATGCGCTGGGAGTTGCCCGGGTCGCCGGGATCATGGCCGCGAAGCAGACACCGTCGCTGGTGCCGCTCTGCCATCCGCTGGCGATCTCCTCGGTGGAGGTGTCGCTCGACGTGCTCGACGACGCCGTAGCGATCTCCGCGACCGTCCGGACGACCGATCGGACCGGTGTCGAGATGGAAGCGCTGACCGCCGTATCCGTTGCTGCGTTGACGATCGTCGACATGGTCAAGGCCGTCGACAAGGCTGCGGTCATCACCGATATCCGGGTCGAGGCAAAGACCGGGGGCAAGAGCGGGCCGTGGACACGTTGAAGGCAACCGTCATCATCGCCTCGAACCGCGCCGCGGCCGGAGTGTACGCCGACGAGACCGGTCCCCTGATCGTTGCTGCCCTCGCGGCGGAAGGCTGGGCCGTCTCTGACCCGGTCGTCGTACCCGACGGTGTGCCGGTCGCAGCGGCGATAACCGCAGCTGTCGCAGCTGGCGCGCGCCTCGTGCTGACCAGTGGCGGCACCGGTCTCACCCCGACCGACCAGACTCCCGAGGTCACTCGTTCGTTGCTCGAGCGCGAGGTGCCGGGCATCGCCGAGGCGATCAGGGCGTACGGCGTGGCGAAGGGCGTTCCGACCGCGGCACTGTCCAGAGGACTCGCCGGCACGATCGGGCAGGCGCTGGTGATCAACCTGCCCGGGTCGAGGGGCGGCGTGAAGGATGGGCTCGCGGTCGTCGTACCCCTGCTTCGGCACGCCGTCGAGCAGATCGTCGGGAGCGACCACTGAGCCCGTCCCTGAGTGCACCCATGAACTCACCCTGGCCCGTCGTGCTCACCTCTGCCGGGGTGCGGCTCCGGCCCTTCTCGCAAAGGGACCGGCGTGCGTGGCGCTCGGCGAGGCAGCGCAACGCCGAGTGGCTCAAGCACTGGGACGCGACCGCTCCGCCGCTGTCCAACACCCGGCCGCGGACGTTCTCGTCGATGGTGCGCGACATGCGCCGGGGCAGCCGTGCCGGACGACAGCTGGCGTTCGCCGTCGACTATCAGGACACGTTCGTCGGCCAGCTCACCGTCAACAACATCGTGCGCGGCTCGGCCCAGTTCGCCTCGATCGGCTACTGGATCGACGAGAGGTACGCCGGCAAGGGGATCATGCCCCGCGCCGTCGCGATGGCGATCGACCACTGTTTCGGGCCCGCGAGGCTGCACCGGATCGAGATCGCGATCCGACCGGAAAACGCTGCCTCGTTGCGGATCGTGGAGAAGCTCGGCATCCGGGAGATCGGCTACGCGCCGCGCTTCCTGCACATCGACGGAGACTGGCGCGACCACCGGTTGTTCGCGATCACCGTCGAGGAGGCGGCGCCGGGTCTTGTCGCCCGGCTCGATCAGGGACAGGCTTAGTCACACCAGTCACACAAGTGATCTTGCGACACACCGATCCGCCTCCGGCTGCGGGCCCGGCTGCGCTTCTATCGTCTGAGCGTGGACCTTTCAGGAATCATCTTCGTCGCGCTCGCCGTCGCGTGGGCGGTCTACCTGATCCCGAAGGCCCTCAAGCACCATGACGAGATGGCGCAGACGCGCCCGGTCGAGCGGTTCTCGCACACGATGCGAGTGCTCGCGCGCAAGGACACCCGGATGGTCGAGGAGTCGACCGTCGTCGAGCGGCCTCCGGTGGTCGAGCCTGTCGAGACCACCCGTCGTCCGCCGGTCATCACCCGCACGAAGGCGCGCGCCGCGGCTGCCCGTCGGCGCCGGGTGCTCGGCATCCTCACCTTCGCCCTGGCCGTCGTCGCCGGGCTCGCCTACTTCCACTACGTCCCGTGGCTGGCGACAGCTGCCCCGGGCGCACTGATCGTCGTCTTCCTCGTCATCGCCCGGCTCTCGGTGCGTGCCCAGTCGGTCCAGCGGACCGCGGTTCCGCGCCGTGCCCGGGCCGCCCAGGTCCTTCCGACCGAGCACGACATCGACCCCGACCTCGACACCGAGGACACGATGGGTCTCTCCCATGCAGCGCTGGCCGCGGCAGTTGCCGAGCCGGTGGCCGACGAGGGCTCGTTGTGGGACCCGCTGCCCGTCACGCTTCCGACGTACGTCTCGAAGGCGCGCGCCCGCCGTACCGTCCGCACGATCGAGCTCACCCAGACCGGCGTCACCTCCTCAGGTCACGACGAGGCAGACTCCGGCCTCGTCCGTCAGGCCGAAGCGGCGGAGGCAGCAGCTGCCGAGGCGACGGCCGAGACCGTCGCACAGGCCGAGCAGCGCAAGGCCTCCGGGGCCTGAGCCCCGATTTCGGAGGCCACCGATCGCGGTGGTAACTTTCTCCACGCGCCGAAGGGCGTACATCTGGGGCTGTGGCGCAGTTGGTAGCGCGTCTCGTTCGCATCGAGAAGGTCAGGGGTTCGAATCCCCTCAGCTCCACCAGAGCACGACAGGGCCGCATTCAGAGGCCATTGGCCGAGTTTCGAACTTGACTGGCCCCGGTGACAATCGGTCGGGTCGGCCCGATGCGCGGCGCGGCATCGATCGCGGACGGGCCATACAGTGAACTCATGACGGTGCGCGTCGTCTTCGCCGACGACAACTACCTGGTCCGTGAGGGGTCGCGGGCCTGCTGAGCGAGACCGCCGAGATCGATCTGGTCGAGACGGTGGCTGAGCCGGATGCGCTCCTGGCGGCCGTAGCGGCGCACCGGCCCGATGCCGTGCTCACCGACATCAGGATGCCCCCGACCTTCACGACCGGGGGATCTACGCCGCCAAGCGGATCCGGGCCGAGTTCCCCGAGACCAGCGTCGTCGTCCTCTCCCAGTACGTCGAGGAGGACTACGCCTTCGAGTTCCTCTCCGAGGGTGTGGAGGGGGTTGGGCTACCTGTTGAAGGAGCGGGTGAGCAGGTCGACGACCTCGTCCGCGCCCTGTACGAGGTGTCGCTCGGCGGGTCGACCCTGGATCCGAAGGTCGTTGAGGGACTGCTCGCGCACAAGGCCCAGGAGCAGAGCTCTGCGCTCCTCGCGCTGACAGCGCGTGAGCACGAGGTCCTGCACGAGCTGGCGACCGGACGCAGCAACGGAGCGACCGCGAAGGTCCTGTTCAGGAGCGAACGGGCCGTGGAGAAGCCCGTGTTGAGCGCACCCGTGAGCTGGGCCTGCTCCGCGCGGCCGGCATGACCCGGGCGCAGGTCCGGGCCATGGTCCGCTTGGAGTCGGTGGTGATCTCACTGATCGGTGCCGCGAGCGGCGCAGCTCTCGGGACCGGTATCGGGCTGGCCCTGTCGCAGGCACTGAAGGACGAAGGATCAAGGCGATCTCGATCCCGGGTCCGCAGATCGACCTGTACGTCGCTCTGGCCGCGGTGGCCGGAGTTCTCGCCGCCGTCGGACCGGCCCGCACCGCCGCGAAGGTGGACGTCCTCAAGGCGGTGGGCACCGACTGACGGTTCGACACGGCAACGGCCCGGCAGCGTCCTCAGGGACGCAACCGGTGTCTGTGAAAGGTGCAACGAGCCTTTAGCGGCGTGTCGGCCACCCACGACCGGTCGGTGGACCGCGCCCCAGTCGCGAGTACGCGTGTTATACATGTGCGCTAGTCTGACAGGAACATTGTCCTCAAGCCGACCTCGATCGCTGCAAGAGAAGCGCAAGGACCGGGACGAGGAGTGCGGCGACATGTCGGGCGACATCTCGTTCGCGAATCAAGGAGGATTTCGACGTGCCGAAGATCGGGTTCATTGGATTGGGAATCATGGGTGCGCCCATGGCCTGCAACCTCGCGGATGCTGGCTTCGATGTCGTTGGGTTCAATCGTTCGCGTCCGAGGTCGGACGCGTTCGAGCAGCACGGAGTGAAGCTGGTGGCGTCCGCGCTCGAGGCTGCCGCAGGCGCCGACGTGGTGGCGACGATGCTTCCCGACTCACCCGACGTCCAGGCGGTGTTGGGCGAGCTGCTCCGGGCCACTCGACCGGGCACATTGTTCATCGACTTCTCAACCATCCGGCCTGACGTCGCGGCGGCCCTGCACCAGGAGGCGCACGACTTGGGGCTCGGACTTGTCGACGCGCCTGTTTCAGGCGGTGAGCAGGGTGCGATCGACGGGTCGCTCTCGATCATGGTCGGTGGCGTGGACGCTGACTATGAGCGGGCCCAGCCCGTGCTGGCCGCTGTTGGCAAGACCATCGTGCACGTCGGCCCGCCAGGTGCCGGTCAGACAGTCAAGGCGGCCAATCAGCTGATCGTCGCGGGTACGTTGCAGCTCGTATCGGAGGCGATCGTGTTCCTCGAGGCCAATGGAGCCGACTTGGAGGCTGCGCTCGAGGTGCTGGGCGGAGGGCTTGCTGGGAGCGCCATTCTGGAGCGCAAGTCGGCCGGGATGCTGAAGCGCCAGTTCGATCCGGGCTTTCGCCTTGAGCTTCATCACAAGGACCTGGGCATTTTCATGTCCTCCGCACGTGACCTGAGAGTGGCCACACCGATGGGCGCCGTTGCCGCGCAGCTGGTGGCGTCAATGGTCGCGCGCGGACACGGCGGCCTCGATCACTCCGGCCTCCTCATGCTCGTGGACGAGCTGTCCGGTCGTCCGAAGGCCCGACAGAGTGAGTGAACACTCGCCGGGAACCGCGAGACGACCGCGGGTCGTTGTCGCCCCGGACAAGTTCAAAGGGACCCTCACGGCCCGTGAGGTGAGGCGGCACCTGATCGAGGGAATGCTGGAGGTGTGCCCCGATCTGGACGTCGTCGAGGTGCCGGTGGCCGACGGCGGCGACGGCACGCTGGATGCGGTCATCGACGCCGGGTTCGAGCGGGTCCCGATAACCGCTACGGGTCCGCTCGGGGCGCCCGTTGAGACGTCATATGCGCGTCGCGGGACGACGGCCTTCGTCGAGCTGGCAAGCATCGCCGGGCTGACGATGCTCACACCCGATTCCAACTCGGCGCTGTGCGCTTCGACGCGTGGTGTGGGAGAGGTCATCGCTGCCGCGGTCGACTCCGGCTGTCAGCTGATCAATCTCGGCCTGGGCGGTAGTGCCAGCACCGACGGCGGCGCCGGCATGCTCATGGCACTCGGGGCGCGGGTCCTGGATCGAGCCGGCAATCCTCTGCCGGACGGGGGAGCAGCGTTGCTCGAGCTCGGCTCAGTCGACCTCGTGCCAGTCCAGGCGCGGTTGAAGGGGTCACGGATCGTGGTTGCCTCAGACGTCGACAGCCCGCTATTGGGGACCACCGGCGCAGTCGCGGTCTTCGGACCCCAGAAAGGGGTGGACGGGACTGGGGCGGTGCTCCTCGAATCGGCGCTCGGTCGCTGGGCCGCGCTTGTCGCACAGAACGTCGGTCGTGACCACCGTGCTGAACCTGGTGCGGGCGCCGCAGGTGGTGTCGGGTTCGCAGCTCTCGCCGCGTTGCGTGCGGAGCTGCTCCCAGGCGTCGACGTGATCTTGGACCTCCTGGACTTCTCGAAAACGGTGGTCGACGCGACCTTGGTGGTGACCGGTGAGGGTCGAATCGACGAGCAGACGTCGCGCGGAAAAGCGCCGGCCGGCGTGGCGCGTGCCGCCCGGGCAGCCGGCGTCCCGGTCATCGCGGTATCGGGGCAGTCCACTCTGGAGACCGCGGAACTGCGGGAGATGGGGTTCTCGGCCGCCTACACCCTGACTGATCAGGACCCATTCATCGCCGACCACACTGACCGCTCGCCGCAGGGGCTGAGGGTGATCGGGCGGCAGATCGCAGCACGCTACTTCTCGCCCTGCGAGCCGGTCGGGGAGAGGACCGAGTCGATACTCGAGCCCAGAGCCCTGCTGCTCCCGGACGATCAATCCTGATGACGCGCACGAGAGTGGACCAAGGAAAGAGAGATGTGTGCAATGAGCCAGTTTGATCTCGTACTGAAGTCCGGGCAGGTCTTCGATCCGGATTCCGGACTGTTCCAGCAGCGGGACGTCGCTATCAGCGATGGCCAAGTGGTCAGCGTCGGAGACGACGTCC
>JAOPXK010000113.1 GCA_025965195.1 Marmoricola sp. | reverse complement strand
CCGCCGACGTACGTCGAGCTGTGCCCGGCCGTGGTCTCGGCCGACAGCGAGCACGACGACGCGATGCAGGTGACCGGGTCGCGGTGCGTGTAGACGATCAGCGCGTCGGGGTAGACGGTCATCAGCGCGTCCAGGGCACTCATGTGCGACGGGTTCTTGAGCACCCAGCGCTTCTCGGGGTCGTTGAGGCCGATGAGCTGCAGGTTCTCGCGGTGGCACGCGTAGGCATCGGTCCAGTCCTGCTTCGCGAGCCACTCGGTGTAGCGCGGCACCTGGGCCAGGGACTCATACGAGTTCGACTTGCCGGTCTGGCGGAGCAGCCGCCAGCACTCCTCGACCGAGGTCGCGTCCATGTAGTGGATCCCCATGAAATCGGGGGCGGCGTCGTGGTGCGCCGCGAAGCCCTGCTGCATCGCCGTGAAGACCGGGTCGGACTCCCAGGTGTCCCGGGGCGGACGTGGCTGCGGGTACTGGGTGATCCACAGCTCCAGGCCTTGGGCCATCGGGTCGGCGTGCAGCAGCCGGTGCAGTGCGGTGGTGCCCGTCCGCGGCAGACCCATCACGAAGATCGGCCGTACGACGGGAACGTCCACGTGCTCGGGCCGCTGGTTGAACTGGGCCTGGGTGAGCAGCCTGCCGACCAACGCGCTCTTGACCTCCGAGCGCTGGAAGTAGTTGCCCCTTCCGGTCAGCCCGGCCTCGGCCGAGTTCAGGTCCTCCACGAGGATACGGAGGCCCTCCTCGTGCGCGGTGCCACCCATGTCGGTCATGCCGGTGGTGCGCTCGGCGGCCGCGAGGATGTCCTCGTAGGACCCGACGTCCGGACGCTCGCGCGCCATCACGTTCTTGGTGGGCGCACCGTCAGTCATGGAACTCGCCGCAGTCGACGGTCAGCATCTGACCGGTGACGGCCGAGGCCAGGTCGCTGGCGAGGAACAGGGTTGCGCGGGCGACCTCTTCGGAGGAAGCCAGCCGCTTGAGGTCGGTCGGCTCCGCCTTCTCGCGGTAGACGTCTTCGTGGGTCTTGTTCTCCACCGCGGCCAGGTAGTCGAAGTAGCCGCGGTTCACGTCTTCGTAGATGTACGACGGCGCCACGCTGTTCACCCGGATGCCGCGCGGGCCGAGTTCGGTGGCGAGCGACGAAGCGAGGTGCTCCAGGGCTCCCTTGGACAGCTTGTAGCCGGCGTACTCGGGCTGCGAGCTGAAGGAGACGCAGGAGTTGAGCATGATCACCGAGCCCTTTGCGGCCGAGAGTGCGTCGGCGAAGAGCGCCGAGAGGCGCAGCGGTGCGAACACGTTGGTCTCGTTGACCCTGGCCAGGTCCTCGACCTTGATCTGGGTGATCGGATCCATCGGCGGGATCGAGAATGCGTTGTTGAGGAGGCAGTCGACCTTGCCGAACTCTTCGAGCGCCTTCTCCACCAGCTCGGCCCGGGACGCCTCGTCGGTGACGTCGGTCGGGACGACGAGCGCGCGTCGGCCGTAGGACCGGACGACCTCGGCCATCTTCTCGAGTCGCGAGGCGGTGCGACTCACCAGTACGAGGTCGGCGCCCAGCTTGGCGGCCTCTTCACCGAGCGACCGGCCGAGGCCCGGGCCGACACCGGAGAGGACGATGACCTTGCCCTCCAGCAGAGGGACCGGCGTGTAGCGCTCCTCGATCGAGGTGTCGTGGGCGGCGGCGAGGCCAAGGTTCGAGCTCAAGAGATCATCCTTCGGGCGATGCCGACCTGGCGGGCGGCGATACGGGCGGTGTACTCCTCCGGGGAAACCCGGTTGGACTCTGCGTACGGCAGGTGCGAGAGGACGTCGTCGAACGCGACGACCTCGACACTCGGGCCGTCGGCTGCGGTGAGGTCGCGCGAGAGGCGCTGCCAGCGCAGCATCGTCACGCCCTGAGGGTGGCCACAGGTCTCCAGCCAGTTGGCGATGCCGGGGCTGCTCTCGCTGATCACATAGCGGTAGTTGCCGTCCGGATCGGCCTGGGAGACGGACTTGTTCAGGGAGGTCTGGTGGTGCTCGTAGTCGGTGGAGATGTACCACCGAGAGCCGATCTGGATCGACTGGTAGGCACAGTCGGCCACCGGCACGGTGACGATCATCGCCTGTTCCTTGCCGTCGACCGGGGCCAGGTCGTAGTGGCCGATCGAGGAGAACTGGCTGGCGAGTCCACCCGGCGTCGAGGCGGGCACGGTGAGCGTGTTCACCGGCTCCTTGTAGGTGAACCAGTCGGGGAACGCGAACCAGGTCCTGATCTTGCCGAGGAGCATCTTCGCGGCAACGCCGTACCGTTTGGCGACGCGCTCGGTGGTCAGTGCGGCGCGCGGCTGTCCGGCGGTGTCGAGTCGCTGGATCCGGATGGTGCCGCGGTCCTCGGTGCCCCAGTCGCTGTAGACCTCGCGGATGATCAGGGTGGAGCCCTTCTTGAGCCCGAGCTCGGGCCCGAACTTCCAGGAGAAGGAGCCGTCCGCGGCGACGTCGAGCTCGCGGTCATCGAAGGCGGCGACGCTGCTCGGCGCGCCTTCGGCCGAGTAGTTGCCGTCCATCAGCTGGAAGGACAGGTCTGCGACGCTGCCCCGCACCCCGGAGACCTCGTACGACGCACCCTCATCCAGGTAGGCGTTGAAGTAGACGGCATCGGGATTGTCCAGACCCTGGCGGGCGTACTGGTGCGTCGGGTTGATCAGCACCGGGTGCTCGAGGTCGTAGTCGAACGCCATCTGCAGCGAGGACCGGATGCTGCCCGCGAGGTAGTCATAGCCCTCGGCCAGATCCTGCGGAGAGATCTCGAACGGTGGGCTGGCGATCAGCGCCTCAGCCTCGGCGACGGCGTCGGTGAACGCCTTCGTCACCCCGGTGGTCGAGCCGCCTCCGGTGGGCGAGCTTGTCGAGACCGTCACAGGGCGACCTTGCTGATGATCGACTGGGCGTACTTCTCGAGGTGCTCGATCTTGGCGTCGAGAGGCTCGGTGTCGGGACCCTTGATGTAAGGCACCCGGAAGCCGACGATGCAGTCGGTCACGCCCTTGTCCTCGAGCCGCTTGATGCCGTCGAGGTCGTAGGCGTCGTAGGAGATCACGTGCACCTCGAACGAGTCGTCACCTTCCACCCCTTCTTCTTTGCGGATCTCCGCAAGCCGGAGCAGCAGCCGGTCGAGCTCCTCGCCGTCGCCGCCGGCGTGCATCCAGCCGTCGCCCTTGAGGACCGCGCGTCGCAGCGCTGCGTCGGCGTGCCCGCCGACCAGCAGCGGCACCGGCTCGGAGGGTGCCGGGCACTGCTTCATCTCCTCGATCTGGAAGAACTCACCGTCGTAGCCGAAGAACTCGCCGGTGTTCAGCCCGCGAATGATGTCGATGCACTCGTCCATCCGCTTGCCTCGCTTCTCCCACGGCACGCCCATCGCGACGAAGTCCTCGGGCCAAGGCGACAGCCCGATCCCGAGGCCGAGACGGTTGTTCGAGAGGTGCGCGATCGAGGAAACCTGCTTGGCGACCAGCACTGGCGGCCGGATCGGCAGCTTGAGCACGAACGGCGTCAGTCGCAGCGTCGTGGTCAGCGCGAACAGGTGGGCGCAGAGGACCATCGTCTCGATGAACTCCTTGCCGTCGAGGAACTCGCGGTCCCCGGTGTCGGTGTACGGGTACTTCGAGTCCGACTCCTTCGGATAGATCAGGGAGTCCGCGATCGTCATGCTCGTGTAACCGGCAGCCTCCGCCGCTTGCGCCAGCGGAGCGTAGTACTCGGCCTTGGTCATCGCTTCCGCATAGGTGAACCGCATGGTCTCGATACTAGAACGTGTTCCACTTTTCTGCATAGAGTGGCTGCCATGGACCTCAATCAGATCTCCGACCGCCTCGAGATCGAGGCCCTTCTCACGACGTACACCCGCGCGATCGACACCGGCGCATGGGACCGGCTCGACGACGTCTTCACTCCGGACGCCCAGTTCGACTACACCGCGACGGGCGGCATTGCGGCGGCGTACCCGGAGATCAAGGCCTGGCTGGCCGAGATGCTGCCGATGTTCCCTCGCCGGATGCACATGCTCGGCCAGATCGAGAGCCAGGTCGACGGTGACGACGCGACCGTCGTGGCGTACTTCCTGAACCCGATGATCTTTCCGCAGCAGGATGGCAGCGAGCTGCTCTGGGAGTTCAGCGGCTTCTACCACCACAAGCTCGTGCGGACGCCGCACGGATGGCGCTCGAAGGAGCTCTTCGAGGAGCTGAGCTGGAAGCGCGGCCTCTAGGCCGTGTCCACCGCTCCGACGGCCTGCTGCGACGACCGAGGACCAGGAGACACGGCCTGATGAAGGAACCGCCAGAGCTCAACAGCGAGCGCGTCCGCCGGATGATCAAGCAGATGGCCTCGGTCAACGTCTGGCTCTATCGCCACACCGGCGGCCGGGTCGGCGGCAACTGGCGCATCGGCGCCGGCTTCCGTCATCCGGTTCCGATCTGCCTGCTCGAGCACACCGGCCGCAAGTCCGGCCAGCTGCGCACCACCCCTCTCGTCTATCTGCTCGACGGCGAGAACGTCGTGGTGGTCGCGTCCCAGGCAGGACGCGCGGAGGACCCGCAGTGGTACCTCAACATCCGCGCCAACCCGGCCGTGGGTCTTCAGCTGCGCAACGATCATCGCCAGATGCGAGCCCGTACGGCGAACCCCGAAGAGCGTGCCGAACTCTGGCCACGCCTGGTCGCGCTCTACGCCGACTACGCGTCCTACCAGTCATGGTGCCCCCGGGAGATCCCGGTGGTGATCTGCGAGCCGCGCTGAGTCGACGCTGGGCCGACGCTGGGTCCGACGCAGGACCAGGCAGTGTGACGCAGAGTACGTCGAAGGAACCGGCCGCGGACTCGCATGGAACGGCTTTCGCTGCCCCACTACGCTCGTACATATGCCGGACAACGACGACGATCGCACCAAGGTCCTCGGCCTTGTGCTGCTCAAGGTTGCTGGCGTGGTGATCGGCATCGCCCTGGTCGTCGGCCTCGGGACGAAGGTGCTCGTGTCGACGCTGGGCCTCAGCGGCGACAACACCACGACCACCGTTGGTTCGGCCGGTCCGATCGATGACACCCCACTCCCGACCACCGCGCTGCCGGTGCCGTCGGACTCACCGACCCAGACGCCGTCCGACAACCCGACCGACGGCTCTCCCGGACTTCCCACCGGCACTCCGAGCGACGATCTGAGCTTTCCGTCGGACGCCGCGACGAGTGGCAGGCCGACCCTGTCGGTCTCACCGGTCTACGCCAAGCCGGACGAGCGGATCAACCTCACCGGGACCTATCCCAACAAGGACTCGATCGACCTGCAGGTGCAGCGGATGGAGGCTGGCGTCTGGAAGGACTTCCCCGCCACCGTCTCGGTGCACGTCGGTACGTTCGCGACCTATGTGCTGACGAGCCGGGCCGGTGACAACCAGTTCCGGGTCTGGGACGCCCAGGACAAGGTCGGCTCCAACATCGTCACGGTCACGATCGACTGAGCTGCTTCACCACGCGCGCGGGGTTTCCGACCACGACGGTGAAGGCGGGTACGTCGCGCGTCACCACGCTGCCCGCCCCGATCACCGCGCCCTCCCCGATCGTGACCCCGGAGAGCACGACTGAACCGCCCCCGATCCAGACGTTGTCCCCGATCCGGATCGGGGATGCCGACTCCATGCCGGAGCGGCGTTCCAGTGCGTCGAGAGGATGCTCTGCGGTGTAGAGCTGGACAGCCGGCCCGATCGCCACGTCGTTGCCGATGTCGATCCGCGCGCAGTCGAGGAACACGCAGTTGTAGTTGACGAAGCTCTTCCGTCCGATCGTCAGGTTGTAGCCGTAGTCACAGAGGAACGGCCGCTGCACGACGGTCGTCTCACCGAGACCGTCGAGCAGTTCGGCGAGCAGGCCCATGCCGTCGGCCTCCGTCGTGGCGTTGAACCTGACGAGCAGTTTCTGGGCTCGCTCACGGTCGGCGACGAGCTCGGGATCAGAGGCGTTGTACGTCTCCCCGGCGAGCATCTTTTCCTTCTCGGACACGAGAATCTCCTCTGGTCGACCGGGGCGGAGCCGGACGGTGGCGCTGGCCCGTCAACGGTGTTGTGGGGCCAGCACCACCATCAGCAGAGACGGGTCAGCTGGGGATCCAGTCGAACACGTCCGGGTTGGGGCCACGACGGCCGGCCTCGCCCTTGTCGAGGGCGGTGAGGGCGGCCTGGTCGGCGTCGTCGAGGGTGAAGTCGAAGAGCTCGAAGTTCTCCTTCATCCGGTCGGCGTGCGTCGACTTCGGGAACACGATGTCGCCGCGCTCGATGTGCCAGCGCAGCACCACCTGGGCCGGCGTACGCCCTGTCCGGGCAGCGATCTCGGTGACGACGGCGTCATCGAGTACGTCGCCCTGGGCGATCGGGGACCAGGCCTCGGTGAGGATTCCTGCCGAGTGCCCGGCGGCCCGGGTGCCGTCGTTGGTGAAGTACGGGTGCGCCTCGATCTGGTTCACCGCAGGGACGACGTCGGTCTCCTTCTGCAGCCGGACCAGGTGGTCTGCCTGGAAGTTCGAGACGCCGATCGACTTCGCCCGGCCGTCCTCCTTGAAGTCGACCAGCGTCTTCCAGGTGGACACGAAGTCGCCGTCGTACTTGGTTGGCAGCGGCCAGTGGATCAAGAACAGGTCGACATAGTCAGTGCCGAGCTCGGCGATGGTCTGGTCGAACGCCTTGCGCGCGTCCTCGGGCTTGTGGAAACCGTTGTTCAGCTTGCTGGTGATGTAGAGGTCCCCGCGGGCGATACCGGACGAGCGGATGGCTTCGCCGACGCCCTTCTCGTTGCCGTACATCTCGGCCGTGTCGATGTGCCGATAGCCGATCTCGAGCGCCGTGGTGACCGCCGCTGCGGTCTCCGGCGGTGGCACCTGGAAGACGCCGAAGCCGAGCTGGGGGATGGAGTTGCCGTCGTTGAGAGTCAAGTTGGGAACAGTCATGTGAGACATGACAACCGGAGCCGTCTCGGTATTCCCGCCCGATTCCCGCGCGCGGGTGGTCGTACGCCGGCCGATGTTTCGTGCCCGTCCGCCTCGGGTACGTCTCAACGGTCCGAAGATCGGCTCCGCGCGGCATCCGGCACGCTCCCGGAGGGTCTGTGCGTGTGGCAACTACCTCACAGGGGATGATCATGGCTGAAGTTGGTGGCGATCTCGAGACGCTGCGTAACCTGCACAAGAGTCTCGACGAGCACGTGCAGAAGGCGATCGACTTCACGAACACGCTCGACGGTCAGGTCAGCCAGGCCGTCTGGAAGGGCTCCAGCTCCGAGAAGTTCCGCCGGGCGTGGGAAGAGTTCAAGCCGCACTTCGAGAAGCTGCACACCGCGCTGAGCGAGGGCCGCGACGATGTCCGCACCCAGCACAACAACATCGCTGCGGCGACGGGCGCGGCCGGCGCGATCTGAGCAAGCCGGCCCGTGTCGGTTTCAGCCCGGTCGGCGCTGGCCCGCAAGCACCTTCACCGGAAGGGCGTCGACGGGAGCTGGGGCCCTCGATGGTCGAAGCCGCTGACCGGCGAGGACGCCGCCGAGGACCAGCACCATCCCGAGGGCCTGGACCCACCCGAAGACTTCCGAGGCGAACAGCACGCCGAGTACGGTGCCGACGACCGGGTTCACCAGGCCGATCAACGACACGGCTCCGGCCGGCATCCGGCTGAGGCCGTGGAACCAGCAGACGTAGGCAACGCCGGTGCCCGCGATGGCGAGCCAGCCGAAACCGAAGGCAGCCTGTGCGTCGATGGCCGGGGGCGCGCCCTCGACCAGGAGGCAGACCGGGAGCAGCACCAGGCCGCCGACAACAAGCTGCCACGACACCAGCGTGAGCATGTCGGTCGGCGCCGGCCAGCGCTTGATGAGCACGAAGCCCAGGGCCGAGACGAGCACCGAGCCGAAGGCGCCGACGAGCCCGAGGGTGTCGACCTGACCGGTGCTCCTGAGCACGAGGAGCGCGACCCCGGCGATGCCGACCAGGGCGGCGCCCAGGCGGATCAACGCGGGCCGTTCTCCGATCAGCGGCCAGGCAATGCCCATCACTGCCAGCGGCGAGGTGGCCTGAAGGGTCGCGGCCAGTCCGCCCGGCAGGTGGTAGGCCGCCAGGAAGATCAGCGGGAAGAACATCCCGATGTTGCAGATGCCGAGGACGACGGCCTTCCACCACCAGGCTCCGTGCGGGAGCTGGCGCCGCAACGCCAGCAGGACAAGGCCGATCGGGAGTGCGCGCACCGTCGCCGCAAAGAGTGGACGATCCGGCGGGAGGAAGTTCTCGGTGACGATGTACGTCGAGCCCCAGGCCGCCGGAGCGACTGCGGTGAGTAGAACCGTCCTGATCCCAGCCGATCTAGTTTCCATGGAAACTAGTTTAGTTTCCATGGAAGATATAGTCAAGGCATGGATGCTGACGGAGCCGACAGGGCCGACAGGGCCGACGGGGCTGATGGAGCCGACGGGGTAGACCGGATCGTCGCGCAGTGGGCGGTCGAGCGACCGGACCTCGACACCGGGCCGATGTCGGTGATCGGCCGGATCCATCGGCTCGGGGCGCTTCTCGACGGCGGGCTGCGGACGGTCTTCGCCCAGGTCGGGCTGGGCAACGGCGACTTCGACGTCCTCGCCTCGCTGCGTCGCTCCGGGGCGCCGTACCGGCTCACCCCGACGCAGCTGACGGCCGCGGTGATGGTCACGTCGGGGGCGGTGACCAAGCGGGTGGACCGGCTCGAGAAGGCCGGCCTGGTCTCCCGGACCGTCTCCGCCGAGGATGGGAGGGGCCGTCTCATCGAGCTGACCGCGGGCGGCCGGGCGCTCGTGGACCGGATGCTCGGTGTGCACTGGGCCAACGAGGACCGGCTGCTCGGAGCGCTCTCGGCGCAGGAGCGCGACCAGCTCGCCGGACTGCTGAGGAAACTTCTCCTCGAACTCGAGGAATGACGGGAACATTCTCCCGGGTGCCTGCGTTGGCAACCATGCGAAGAGTTGAGTGAATCCGACTCAACTTGTTTGACAGAATCGCATCAGGACCAGCAACATGCGCTGTGGAGACAGAGTCCCCACTGATCAGCGCACTTATCCGGAGGTAGGAACAACATGGCACGAGCGGTCGGAATCGACCTCGGGACGACGAACTCCGTCGTCTCCGTCCTTGAAGGTGGCGAACCCACCGTCATCGCAAACGCTGAAGGCGCGCGCACGACCCCGTCCGTGGTCGCCTTCTCCAAGTCCGGCGAGGTTCTCGTCGGCGAGGTGGCCAAGCGTCAGGCCGTCACCAACATCGACCGCACGATCCGGTCAGTCAAGCGCCACATGGGCACCGACTGGACCGTGAAGGTCGACGACAAGCTCTTCACCGCCCAGCAGATCAGCGCCTTCGTGCTGCAGAAGCTCAAGCGCGACGCCGAGGCCTACCTCGGGGAGCCGGTCACCGACGCGGTGATCACCGTCCCGGCGTACTTCTCCGACGCCCAGCGCCAGGCCACCAAGGAAGCCGGCGAGATCGCCGGCCTCAACGTGAGCCGGATCGTCAACGAGCCCACCGCGGCCGCGCTTGCCTACGGCCTCGACAAGGGCGACGCCGACCAGACCATCCTCGTCTTCGACCTCGGCGGCGGCACGTTCGACGTGTCCCTGCTCGAGATCGGTGAGGGTGTCGTCGAGGTCAAGGCGACCAGTGGTGACAACCACCTCGGTGGTGACGACTGGGACCAGCGCGTCGTCGACTGGATGGTCAAGCGGTTCAAGTCCAGCAACAACGTCGACCTGGCCGCGGACAAGATCGCGCTGCAGCGTCTGCAGGAGGCTGCGGAGAAGGCGAAGATCGAGCTCTCCTCGTCGAGTGAGACCACGATCCACCTGCCGTACATCACCCACGGTGAGTCCGGCCCGCTGCACTTCGAGGAGAAGCTCAGCCGCTCGGAGTTCCAGAAGCTGACGGCCGACCTGCTCGAGCGCACCAAGACGCCGTTCCAGCAGGTTCTCAAGGATGGCGGCCTGGCCGTCTCCGCGATCGACCACGTCGTGCTCGTCGGTGGCTCCACCCGGATGCCCGCCGTGACCGACGTCGTCAAGGAGCTGCTCGGTGGCAAGGAGCCCAACAAGGGCGTCAACCCCGATGAGGTCGTCGCCGTCGGCGCCGCGCTGCAGGCCGGCGTGCTCAAGGGTGAGGTCAAGGATGTCCTGCTCCTCGACGTGACGCCGCTCAGTCTCGGCATCGAGACCAAGGGCGGTGTGATGACCACCCTGATCGAGCGCAACACCACGATCCCCACGAAGCGGTCGGAGATCTTCACGACCGCCGACGACAACCAGCCGTCGGTCGAGATCAAGGTCGCCCAGGGAGAGCGCCAGATGTGGGCGCAGAACCAGCCGCTCGGCAACTTCGAGCTGACCGGCCTTCCGCCGGCTCCGCGCGGCCTGCCCAAGATCGAGGTCACCTTCGACATCGATGCCAACGGCATCGTGCACGTGTCGGCGAAGGACCAGGGCACCGGCAAGGAGCAGTCGATGACGATCTCCGGCGGCAGTGCGCTGTCGAAGGACGACATCGCGCGGATGGTCAAGGATGCCGAGCAGTACGCCGAGGAGGACGCCAACCGTCGCGAGGTCGTCGAGACCCGCAACCAGGCGGACAGCCTCGTCTACAACACGGAGAAGTTCCTCAGCGAGAACGCCGAGAAGCTCCCCGAGGACGTCAAGACCGAGGTTCAGGCCGACGTCGACGCCCTGAAGGCGCTGCTCGAGAACGCCGGTGACGATGTGGCAGCCAAGGACTCCCTGGTTGCGGCGATCACCAAGCTCGGCGAGTCCAGCCAGAAGATGGGCGCTGCGCTCTACGCCCAGAGTGACTCCCAGGCTGACTCCCAGTCAGGGAACGCTGACGGTGAGACGCCGGCCGACTCGGCCGATGACGACGACGTCGTTGACGCCGAGATCGTCGACGAGCCGGGTGACGCTGACGCGTCCGGTGAGGCCGAGAAGTGACCCAGCAGGGCAACTTCGGTCCATCGGCTGGGGAGTCGCAGGAAACTGCGGCTCCCCAGCCGGGGTCGGCTGAGCACGCCACCAACCCGCCGGCATCGGACATGGTCGAGGAGGGTGCCCCGGTCGACGCGACTGCGGACGCCGACGGCCTGAGCGAAGCCGACGAGCTGGGTGCGGCCCGCGCTGCACTGACCGAGCGCACCGGTGACCTGCAGCGGCTGCAGGCGGAGTTCCTCAACTACAAGCGTCGTGTCGATCGCGATCGCGAGCTGGTCAAGGAGAACGCCACCTACGCCGTACTCGCGCCGATGCTCGACGTGCTCGACAACATCGACCGGGCCCGCGACGCCGGCGAGCTGGAGGGTGGCTTCAAGGGAGTCGCCGAGCAGCTCGAGCGGGTCGTGACCGGCCTGGGTCTGACCAGGTTCGGCACGCCGGGCGACGAGTTCGACCCGAGGCTGCACGAAGCGCTGTCGCACGTCGGCACGTCGCCGGACGTCTCCGTCGTGACGGCGCAGCACATTGCCAAGTCCGGCTACAAGATCGGCGACCGCGTCGTCCGTCCTGCCCAGGTGCTCGTGGTGGATCCCGAGGAGCCGAGCGCGACCAACGAGCCGAACGAGTAGCTGATTACGACCCGCAATCATCACGCAATCACCGGAAAGGGGGTGGCGGGTGAACAACGCTGACTGGGCGAACAAGGACTTCTACAAGGTCCTGGGCGTGAAGAAGGATGCCGAGCAGGCCGAGATCAAGAAGGCGTACCGCAAGCTCGCGCGCGCCAACCACCCCGACTCCAAGCCGGGAGACAAGGCCGCCGAGGACCGCTTCAAGTCGGTCGCGGAGGCCTATGACGTCATCGGTGATGCCGAGAAGCGCAAGCAGTACGACGAGATGCGCTCTGTCTCGAGTGGCGCCGGAGGCTTCTCCGGCTTCCCGGGCGGCTTCGGCGGCGGAAGAACGACATCCGGCGGTGCCGGTGGACCTGCCGGCTTTGACGTCTCCGACCTGTTCGGCGGTCTCTTCGGCGACCGCGGAGCCAGCCGCACCCGTGCCCCGCGCCCCACGAAGGGTGCGGACATCGAGGCCGAGACCGTGCTGTCGTTCAACGACGCCATCGATGGCACCACGATCGGCTTGCGACTTTCTTCGGACGCTCCCTGCCCGACCTGCTCGGGCACGGGCGGCAAGCCCGGCACCCGCCCGCACATCTGCCCGACCTGCGAAGGCGCCGGCATGGTGGTCACGTCGGCCGGAGGCGGGTTCGCGATGAACGAGACCTGTCCCGAGTGCCACGGCCGGCAGCTCGTCTACGACGAGGCCTGCCCGACCTGCCACGGCTCCGGACGCGGGTTGTCCAGCCGGACGATCCAGGCCCGGATCCCGGCCGGGGTGAAGGACGGCCAGCGGATTCGCCTGAAGGGCAAGGGCGCTGCGGGCGAAGCGGGTGGACCGAACGGAGATCTGCTGGTCACCGTGCGCGTCAAGCCGCACAAGCTGTTCCAGCGCAAGGACGACAACCTCACCATCAATGTGCCCGTCGGCTTCGACGAGGCTGCGCTGGGTGCGGAGATCAAGGTGCCGACGCTTGGCGGTCCGCCGGTCACGCTGCGCATCCCGCCTGGCACGCCCAACGGCAGGGTGCTGCGAGTCCGTGGACGCGGTGCACCCCACAAGGACGGCAGCAAGGGTGACCTGCTGGTCACCGTGGACGTCCAGGTGCCGCCGACCCTCGACGATGCGACCCGCGCTGCCGTGACCGCTTTCCGTGAGGCATCGGCGGGATCCAACCCGCGGGCTGCGCTCTTCGAGGGTGGCGCAAATTGACTGGACGCGGCACGCGCAAGACCTCAATGGGCCACCCGGGTCCCAACGTCCCCGTCTACGTGATCAGCGTGGCCGCCGAGCTGACCGGCCTGCATGCCCAGACGCTGCGGCAGTACGACCGCATCGGGCTGGTCTCGCCCGGGCGTACCTCGGGCGGCGGCCGGCGCTATTCCCTCCACGACATCGAGCTCCTCCGGGAGGTCGCCGAGCTGACCGCCTCGGGCATCGGCCTCGAAGGCGTCAGGAGGATCCTCGAGCTGGAGAACCAGGTCATCGCCTTGCGGTCGCGCAATGCCGAGCTGCGTCGCCGGGCGGCCGAACTCGAGGCGGCCCTGCTCGCCGTACCCGCCCCACGGCGGTCGAACCTGCCTGCCTTGCGGACTCCGATGACGCTCGATGACTACCGTCCGGACCAGGCTCCTCGTCGCTGACGCCCGGGTGCGGTTCGGTGCGGCCCGCTGCGAAACCGTCGTTCTGGGACTCGTTCCGCTTCTCGGTCGAGGTCGATACCCTCAGCCACAGCGGGCGGTACGACGCTTGCTCGATGGAAACGATGGGCGGGCATGAGCGGAAGCGAATGGATTCACCTCGCGACAATCCCTGTCTTCACCGGTGTCATCGGCTGGCTGATCAACTGGACCGGCCTGCTGATGTTGTTCGGACCTGTCCGCTTCCACGGCTACACCGTCCCCGGTCTGCAGGCGCTGTCGCGAGTGATGCCACGCAAGATGCAGGAGATCCCCGGGATCACGTCGGGCGGGATCGGCTGGCAGGGCATCGTCCCTGCTCGGGCCGCCAAGATGGGCAGCATCGCCGTCGACAAGGCGATCTCCAAGCTGGGGACTCCGAAGGAGTTCTACCAGCAGCTCGAGCCCGACCAGATTGCCGCGCACATCCTGTCGATCTTTCAACCGGACATGCCCGCGCTGATCGACGAGGTGATGTCCAGGGAGCATCCCGGGCTGTGGCGTGACCTCCCGCCGCGGGCCAAGCAGGCCGTCAACTCGCGGGTACAGGCCCAGCTGCCCAGGATCGTGAAGAGCATCACCGACCAGATCGGTGAGCACATCGACCAGTTGCTGGACCCGAAGCTGATGGTGATCAACCAGTTCAGCAAGGACCCCTCGCTGGTGGTCAAGATCTTCCGGGACTTCGGGGCGAAGGAGCTCCGGATGATGGTGACCTTCGGGTTCGTCTTCGGTTTTCTGCTCGGCATCCCGGTCGCCGTGATCGACCACTTCGCCCAGCAGTGGTGGCTGCTGCCGATCCTCGGCGTGCTCGTCGGCTGGACCACCAACTACCTCGGGATGTACCTGATCTTCGAGCCTCCGACGCCGAAGCGGGTGTTCGGCATCAAGATGCACGGGCTGTTCCCACGTCGTCAGAACGAAGCCGCCGAGGTCTACGCAAAGATCATCGCCGACGAAGTGATCACGCTGGAGAACATCGGCGACTTCCTGCTCGACGGTCCGCGCGGGGACCGGACCCGACAGCTCCTCGCCGACTCGATGCGGCCGGCGATCGACAACGCGGCCGGCCCGATCCGGGGCGCCGTACGGGTCGCTGTCGGCGCCGCGAAGTTCGACAACATCCGGGAGTCGATGGCCCAGGAGGCGGTCGAGCGAACGATCACCCCGTTCAAGGACCCGGAGTTCAGCAAACGTCAGTCGGCCAAGATCCAGAAGCTCGTGGCGATGCGGACCAAGGAGCTGCCCGGGGACCAGTTCGTGGACATGATGCGTTCCGCGATCAAGGAAGACGAGTGGATGCTCTACCTTCACGGAGCGGTCATGGGCGCTGCAGGCGGGTTGCTCCATCTGTGGCTCTTCGGAGCGTCCGGCGGCGGCGCCGGACTCATCAAGTTCTAGGGCCAAGTTCCAGGGAGGCAGCAGATGAGCAAGGAAGACCGGGCTCCGGCCGTCTGGGACGGCGCCACCGAAGCGTTCCCCGGGGTGATGCGCATCGCCGCGTACGCATGTCTCAGGTCGGCAGCCTGGACCGTCGGCTCAGGCGCCCAGGCCACCAGGCTCTTCGCGCGCGCCCTGACCGACCCCAGCGCAGCCGGCGAACTCGTCCAGCAGGTTGCCCGCGACGTGTCCGAAGCGACTCGGGTGGTCTCCGATGTCGCTCGGCAGATCTCCGCCGGCGTCCCGGCACAGAAGGCGATCATGGATGCCGGCTCGGCGATCCAGGCCGTCGTCTCCGCGCCACCGGTCTCGCACAGGGACCCTGTCGAGCAGTCCCTCCGGGAGAAGGGCGAGGCGCTGCTGAGGCGCTCACGCGACGTGTGGAGCGACGATCAGGCGCACCCGGCGTACGCGCGAATCCTCGAGGACCTGGCGCCCGACGAGGCGCGGATCCTGCTGCTGATGTTCAAGGGCGGCCCGCAGCCGAGCGTGGACGTTCGCACGGGTGGGCCGGTCGGCATGGTGAGCTCACAGCTTCTCGCGCCCGGTCTGAACATGATCGGTTCCCGGGCCGGCCTGCGCTATCTCGACGAGGTGCCGGCGTACCTCAACAACCTCAACCGGCTGGGCATGGTCTGGTTCTCGCGGGAGCAGTTGAAGGACCCGCACGAGTACCAGGTCGTCGAGGCCCAGCCGGAGGTGCTCGAGGCGATGCACTCGGCACGCTTCACCAAGGTGATCCGGCGGAGCATCCACCTGACGCCGTTCGGGATCGACTTCTGCAAGACCTGCCTGGTCGACCCGGAGGAAGTGGCCGCGGCTCCGGCCCACGTCGACCCCGGCGAGGAGTCGGCGTCCTCGTAGCCCTCCTCAAAGTTGAGTGGAATAGACTCAACTTTGAGCGGTTGAAATAGATGGGACCTGTTTCGACAGGCCGCAACGACCGTCATGAGCTTGTACCGAGCCCGTAGTGAGCAAGGGGTATTTCCGTGGACGCTTCCCGTCTGACCTCCCGCAGCATCGAAGTGATCAATGCTGCGAACACGCTGGCCATCAACGCCGGCAACGCCCAGATCGAGCCGCTGCACCTGGCCGTAGCGCTGCTGCGCCAGGAGCAGGGCATCACGCCCGCGCTGCTGACCAAGGCAGGCGCCGACGTCGCCGAGGTGAGCCGTCACCTCGACCAGGCCCTGTGGCAGCTGCCCAAGGCCAGCGGTGCCACCCTCTCCAATGCGGCGACCTCGCCCGCGCTGACGCGCGTGCTTGCGAAGGCCCTCGACCTCGCCACCGAGCTGAAGGACGAGTACGTCGCGACCGAGCACCTGTTGCTCGCGCTGATGATCGTCGAGAGTCCGGTGCAGACGATCCTCGATACCGCGGGCGTGAAGCCGGCCACCCTCCGCGAGGCGATCACGGCTGTTCGTGGGGGCCGCCGGGTGACGAGCCCGGATGCGGAGTCGACCTACGAAGCCCTCGAGAAGTACGCCGTCGACCTGACCGCTGCTGCCGAGGAAGGCAAGCTCGATCCGGTCATCGGACGCGACTCCGAGATCCGGCGCGTGATCCAGGTGCTGTCTCGACGTACCAAGAACAACCCGGTGCTGATCGGTGAGCCCGGCGTCGGCAAGACCGCCGTCGTCGAGGGCCTCGCGCTGCGGGTGATCGCGGGCGACGGACCCGACTCCCTCCAGGGCCGGCGGGTGCTGAGCCTCGACCTGGCGGCGATGGTCGCCGGTGCGAAGTACCGCGGGGAGTTCGAGGAG
>JAOPXK010000107.1 GCA_025965195.1 Marmoricola sp. | reverse complement strand
CCAACTACGACCACCAACGCATGCCGAACGGCGACATCCGCTTCACCAGGCGGACCTGAGTGATCTCGACAAGCTCGATCACCGGGGACAGCTCGATCACCGGGGACGTCCTAGTCTCGGTCTCATGAGGATCACCAAATTCGGCCACGCCTGCGTCCGGATCGAGCACGACGACACCGTGATCGTCCTCGACCCCGGAGTGTTCACGGACCAGGAAGCGGTGGCCGGCGCTACCGCCGTACTGATCACGCACGAGCACCCGGACCACTACTCACCCGACCACCTGCGCGCGACTGATGCGCCGGTCTTCACGATCGGCGCGGTTGCCGAGAAGATCCGGACCGATGCGCCGGACGTTGCGGAGCGGGTGACGGTCGTGAGGCCGGGGGATCAGCTGGAGCCGGGTGTGCCGGTACGGGTGATCGGCGACAAGCACGCGGTCATCCACCCGGAGCTGCCGCGCTTCGACAACAGTGGCTACCTGCTGACCGTCGGGGACCAGCGGATCTATCACCCGGGTGACTCGCTCACGATGCCCGGCCAGGAGATCGACCTGCTGCTCCTGCCGGTCAGTGCGCCGTGGCTGAAGATCTCCGAGTGCATCGACTTCGCTCGCGACGTGAAGGCACCGAAGTCACTGGCGATCCACGACATGATCTACAGCGAGATCGGTTTCGGGATCATCGACGGCCAGCTCAAGAGCTTCCTCGGGCAACGCGAGCAGGAGTACCTCCGCCTCAAGCCCGGTCAGGACGTCTGACGGCTCGGTCAGTCAGCGGCGAGCGAGTCGCGGACGGGCACGAACTTGGCCTGAGCCTCTGCCAGCTCGGACTCCGGATCGGAGTCCGCGACGATGCCGCAGCCCGCGAAGAGCCGGACGCGATTGCCGCTGATCTCCGCCGAGCGCAGCGCGATGCCGAACTCACCGTCGCCGGAGGCATCCATCCAGCCGACCGGGGCGGCGTACCGGCCGCGGTCCATGCCCTCGATCTCGCTGATCATCTCGGTTGCGACCTTGGTCGGCGTCCCGCCGACGGCCGCTGACGGGTGCAGCGCGGCGGCCAGGTCGAGCACGCTGGCCCCGTCACTGTCGTGGGCGACGCCAGCCACGTCCGTGGCCAGGTGCATCACGTTGGGCAGGTGCAGGACGAACGGTGCCTCGGGCACGTTCATCGACGAGCAGTGCGGCGCGAGTGCCTCCGCCACAGACCGGACGGCGTACTCGTGCTCCTCGAGGTCCTTCGACGACCGAGCGAGGGTCGCAGCAAGCGCCAGGTCGCGCGCGTCATGTCCGGTACGCCGGATCGTGCCGGCCAGTACCCGTGAGGTGACCAGGCCGCGCTCGCGCCGGACCAGCAGCTCGGGCGTCGCACCGAAGAGGCCGTCCACGTGGAACGTCCAGCACATCTCATAGCGACTGCCGAGCCGACGCAGTGGCCAGCGGACGTCGATCGGAGCGGCTGCGGTGGCGACCAGGTCGCGAGCGAGCACGACCTTCTCCAGCTCACCAGCGTTGATCCGAAGTACGGCCTCCCAGACGACCTCTTCCCAGGCCATGCCGCTGATGCCGCCGTCGCTGTAGACGATGTCTATCGGCGCGTCCGGAGACTCCTGCAGTGTCAGGGACGGGACCACTGGGCTGAGCTCGTCGCCGATCACGGTCACCCAGGCGTCTCCGTTGCGGCGACCCACGACGACCTGCGGAACGATCAACACGCTCTCACCGGGGTCATCCGCGAAGCCGAAGCTGCCGACGCAGATCAGGCCGCTGCCCGGGATGCCGACCTCGTCGCGGACGATCGCGGACTCGGCCACGTCGCGCCACCAGTCGCTGGCTTCGGTGAAGCGGTCGGGACCCGACGTATGGCACTCGGCGGCGATGCCCCACGCCACGATGCCCTCGCCGCGGCGCAGCCAGACCATCGGCTGGTCGTCGGGGAGGAGTTCAAGCAACGGGCCCGGATCCGCGATTGCGGTGGTGCGAGCGACGAGTCGTCCGGCCGAGGGCGCGTCAGCTGGGCTGGGGCTGGTCACGTGATCAGCCTACGCGGTGCTCTGGAGCCGACATTTGTGACCTAGGGTTTGCCCGGTGACCCGCGCTGACCTGGCCAAGAACCCCACGGAAGTTGCCGCGATGTTCGACGACGTGGCCCGTCGCTACGACATCACCAACGACATCCTTTCACTCGGGCAGGACCGCCGCTGGCGCCGCGACGTACTCAACGCCGTCGACGCGAAGCCCGGCGAGGTCATCCTCGACCTCGCCGCCGGCACCGGTACGTCGAGTCAGCCGTTCGCCGACCGCGGCGCGACAGTGATCCCGTGCGACTTCTCAGTCGGCATGCTGCAGGTGGGCAAGAAGGCCCGCCCCCATCTGCCCTTCACTGCAGGGGATGCGACGAGGCTGCCCTTCCCTGACGACACCTTCGACGCGGTGACGATCTCGTTCGGCCTGCGCAACGTCGTCGACCCGGACGCCGGTCTGCGCGAGATGCTCCGGGTCACCAAGCCCGGCGGCCGGCTGGTCGTCTGCGAGTTCTCCTCACCAACATTCGCACCTTTTCGAACTGTCTACATCGAATACCTGATGAAGGCACTGCCGTCGGTGGCCCGGGCCGTGTCGTCCTCGCCCGACGCCTACGTCTACCTTGCCGAATCCATCCGCGCGTGGCCCGACCAGGCCGGCCTGGCCGCCCGGATCTCGTCGGCTGGCTGGACCAGAGCCAAGTGGCGGAACCTCTCCGGTGGGATCGTCGCACTGCACCATGCAACCGCCTGAATAAGGCAACGGGTCAGTGGCCTAAATCGGCGCGTTCCGGGGCCGTTCCAAAGCCCGGGGGTCGGGTTAGCGCGATCTGATCCGCGCCTCTATGCTGACGTCGTCACACTTCGTGAAGTTGTTCACATGCTCACGAGGGAGGGGAACAAATGGAGCTCTATACGCCGGTCCTGGCGCTTTTCATCCTCGCTGCACTGTTCGCTGGCGGCTCTGTCGTCATGAGCTCGCAGATCGGCCCGAAGCGCTACAACAGGGCCAAGCTCGACTCCTACGAGTGCGGCATCGAGCCGACCCCTCAACCGGTGGGTGGCGGCAAGTTCCCGGTCCGCTACTACATCACCGCGATGCTCTTCATCGTCTTCGACATCGAGATCGTCTTCCTCTACCCGCTCGCCGTCGCCTATGACCAGATGGCGTGGTTCGGACTGATCGAGATGGTGCTCTTCATCGTTCCCGTGTTCGTGGCCTACGTCTATGTATGGCGCCGCGGCGGGCTGGACTGGGACTGACGAGGGACTGACGGCATGGGTATAGAAGAGAAGCTTCCGAGCGGCGTACTCCTCACCACGGTCGAGGGTGTTGCCGGCTACATGCGCAAGGCCTCGTTCTGGCCGGCCACCTTCGGGCTGGCCTGTTGCGCGATCGAGATGATGACGTCCGGCGGTCCGAAGTACGACCTCGCCCGCTTCGGCATGGAGGTCTTCCGTGCCAGCCCCCGCCAGGCCGACCTGATGATCGTGGCTGGCCGGGTCAGTCAGAAGATGGCCCCGGTCCTGCGCCAGATCTACGACCAGATGCCTGATCCCAAGTGGGTGCTGGCGATGGGTGTCTGCGCCAGCAGCGGCGGGATGTTCAACAACTACGCGATCGTGCAGGGCGTCGACCACGTCGTGCCGGTCGACATGTACCTCCCCGGCTGTCCACCGCGGCCCGAGATGCTGATCGACGCGATCCTCAAGCTGCACGACCAGGTCCAGCACACCAAGCTCGGTGCCAACCGTCGTGCCGAGATCATCGCCAATGAGGACCTGGCGCTCAACGCAGTGCCGACCAGCCAGATGAAGGGGCTGCTTCGGTGAGCGACGAGGAGAAGGTCTCGACCGGGCTCGACCAACCGACCACGACCGATGTCACTCCGGGCGGCGACGTGCAGCCCACCGGACTGGCGCCGGCCGAGAAGATCGGCGAACGCCAGGGCATGTTCGGCGTCCAGGGCACCGGCGACACGTCCGGGTACGGCGGCCTGCACCGCCAGGTCGACATGCCGGGTGCCAGCAACCCGCCGTACGGCGGCTGGATGGACGAGGTGGCCACCGCGCTCGCCGAGTCGGCAAAGGCCGGCGCTCTCGACAGCGCGGTCGAGAAGGTTGTCGTCCATCGCGGCGAGATCACCTTCTTCATCCGTCGCGAGGACCTGCTCGCCATGGTCAAGCTGCTGCGTGATGAGGAGAAGCTGCGCTTCGAGTTCTGCTCGGGCGTCAGCGGCGTGCACTACCCGGACGACGCAGGGCGCGAGCTGCACGCCGTCTACCACCTGCTCTCGATGACCCACAACCGCAGGATCCGGCTCGAGGTCACTGCTCCCGACGCCGACCCGCACGTGCCCAGCGTCTGTGCGACGTACCCCACGGCCGACTGGCACGAGCGCGAGACGTTCGACTTCTTCGGGATCATCTTCGACGGCCACCCGGCACTGACGCGGATCGAGATGCCCGACGACTGGCCGGGCCACCCGCAACGCAAGGACTACCCACTCGGCGGCATCCCGGTCGAGTACAAGGGCGCCACCATTCCGCCACCGGACCACCGGAGGTCCTACAACTGATGAGTCACCCCACGACGTTCTTCACCTCCGCTGCGCTCCCCCGAACAACGCCGCGGGGACCCCGACTTCTCATTGTTGGTGATTTCTCATGACAACAGACCCGTACGCAGCCACCGAGGCTCCGTCATACGGAACCACGCAGGGCAAGGTCTACACGGTCACCGGCCAGGACTGGGACCAGCTCGTGGCCGGCGTTGCCGAGGACCACGAGGACAAGATCGTGGTCAACATGGGGCCGCAGCACCCGTCGACGCACGGCGTGCTCCGGCTGATCCTCGAGCTCGAGGGCGAGACGGTGACCGAGGCCCGGTGCGGCATCGGCTACCTCCACACCGGCATCGAGAAGAACATGGAGTTCCGTTCCTGGGTCCAGGGCGTCACGTTCTGCACCCGGATGGACTACCTCTCGCCGTTCTACAACGAGGCGACGTACTGCCTCGGCGTGGAACGACTGCTCGACATCGAGGACCAGATCCCCGAGAAGGCGCAGGTCATGCGGGTGCTCCTGATGGAGCTCAACCGGATCTCCTCCCACCTGGTCTGCATCGCGACCGGCGGCATGGAGATCGGCGCGCTGACCGTGATGACGATCGGCTTCCGCGAGCGTGAGCTGGTGCTCGACCTCTTCGAGCTGATCACGGGCCTGCGGATGAACCACGCGTTCATCCGCCCCGGCGGCGTCGCCCAGGACATGCCCCCGGGCGCGCTCGACCAGATCCGCGACTTCGTCTTGCTCATGAAGAAGCGTCTGCCCGAGTACGCCGCACTCTGCAACGCCAACCCGATCTTCAAGGCCCGGCTCGTCGACGTCGGCCACCTCGACCTCGCGGGCTGCCTCGCACTCGGCATCTCCGGACCGCCGCTGCGCGCGACCGGCTACCCGTGGGACCTGCGCAAGAGCGAGCCATACTCCGGCTACGAGGACTACGACTTCGACGTCTGCACCTGGGACACCGCCGATGCCTACGGCCGGTTCCGGATCCGCCTCGACGAGATGTGGCAGTCGCTGCGCATCGTTGAGCAGGCGGTCGACCGCCTTGCCGACCTCGAGGGAGCGCCAGTGATGATCGGCGACAAGAAGATCGCCTGGCCCAGCCAGCTCTCGATCGGCAGCGACGGGATGGGCAACAGCACCGACCACATCAAGCACATCATGGGTGAGTCGATGGAGGCCCTGATCCACCACTTCAAGCTTGTCACCGAGGGCTTCAAGGTCCCGGCCGGCCAGGCCTATGTGCCGATCGAGTCGCCTCGCGGCGAGCTCGGCGCACATGTCGTCTCCGACGGCGGCACCCGCCCGTTCCGGGCTCACTTCCGCGATCCGTCGTTCACCAACCTGCAGGCAACCTCGGTGATGAGCGAAGGCGGCATGATCGCTGACGTGATTGTCGCGATTGCCTCCATCGATCCCGTGATGGGAGGGGTCGATCGATGATCGGCGAGAAGACCCGCTCGGAACTCATGGAGATCGCCGGCCGGTACCCGCAGGCACGCTCCGGACTGTTGCCGATGCTGCACCTCGTGCAGAGTGTCGAAGGGCAGGTCACGTCCGAGGGCATCGAGCTCTGCGCCGAGATCCTGGACATCAGTGCGGCGGAGGTCAGCGGAGTCGCGACCTTCTACACGATGTACAAGCGCCGACCCGTCGGTGACTATCACGTCGGCGTCTGCACCAACACGCTGTGCGCGATCATGGGCGGCGACCTGATCTTCGAGCGGCTCAAGGAGCACCTCGACATCGGCAACGACGAGACCACGCCAGTCAGCCCAGGCGGCGGAGCCGGCAAGACGGTCACCTTGGAGCACATCGAGTGCAACGCGGCCTGCGACTACGCCCCGGTGATGATGGTCAACTGGGAGTTCATGGACAACCAGACGCCGCAGTCGGCAACCCAGCTGGTTGACGACCTGCGCGCTGGCAAGGAGGTCACCTCCACCCGCGGCCCCCGGATCTGCACCTGGCGCGAGGCCGAGCGAGTGCTCGCCGGCTACCCCGACGACCGTGCCGACGAAGGACCCTCTGCGGGCCACGCATCCCTTGTGGGCTTGAAGATTGCGCGTGAACAGCAGTGGACTGCGCCGCCTGTTGAGGCGAGTGGGCCTACCGAGGGCGACATGGCAGCGGAGCAGGCGGTCGAGCAGGCTGACACCGCTCGCGCCGAGTCCGAGACCAAGGTCCAAGAAGGGACTGAGGGCGACAAATGAGTACTCCGGACACCTTGACCCCGGTCCTGACGGACAACTGGGACCAGGACCGCTCGTGGACGCTCGCGGCGTACGAGTCGCAGGGCGGGTACGCCGGCCTGACGAAGGCCCTGAAGATGAAGCAGGACGAAGTCATCGAGGCGGTGAAGGCCTCCGGTCTTCGCGGCCGCGGCGGTGCCGGCTTCCCGACAGGCATGAAGTGGGGGTTCATCCCACAGGACAACCCGAAGCCGAAGTACCTCGTCGTGAACGCGGACGAGTCGGAGCCGGGAACCTGCAAGGACATCCCGCTGATGATGGCCAGCCCGCACACCTTGGTCGAGGGCGTGATCATCAGCTCCTATGCGATCCGTGCGAACACCGCATTCATCTACATCCGCGGTGAGGTCCTCCACGTGGTCCGCCGGCTGCAGCGCGCGGTCCAGGAGGCCTACCTCGCCGGCCACCTCGGCAAGGACATTCACGGCTCGGGCTACGACCTCGACCTCGTCATCCACGCCGGTGCCGGCGCCTACATCTGTGGCGAGGAGACCGCACTGCTCGACTCCCTCGAGGGTCGCCGCGGCCAACCTCGGCTCCGCCCGCCGTTCCCGGCCGTCGCCGGTCTCTACGCCAGCCCGACGGTGATCAACAACGTCGAGTCGATCGCGTCCGTGCCGAGCATCATCGACAACGGCGCCGACTGGTTCTCCTCGATGGGCACCGAGAAGTCCAAGGGCTACGGCATCTTCAGCCTCTCGGGTCACGTCACCAACCCGGGTCAGTACGAAGCGCCCCTCGGCATCACGCTCCGCACGCTGATCGAGCTGGCGGGCGGCATGCGTGACGGTCACGAGCTGAAGTTCTGGACGCCCGGTGGTTCCAGTACGCCGTTGCTGACGGCCGAGCACCTCGACGTACCGCTCGACTTCGAAGGTGTCGGTGCTGTCGGCTCGATGCTCGGCACCCGTGCCCTGCAGCTGTTCGACGAGACCACCTGCGTCGTGCGCGCGGTGCTGCGCTGGACCGAGTTCTACAAGCACGAGTCCTGCGGCAAGTGCACGCCGTGTCGTGAAGGAACCTGGTGGCTGGTGCAGACACTGGCCCGGCTCGAGCAGGGCAACGGCTCCGAGGCCGATCTGGAACTCCTCATCGACCAGTGCGACAACATCCTCGGCCGCGCGTTCTGCGCGCTCGGTGACGGTGCCACCAGCCCGATCACGTCGTCGATCGAGCACTTCCGGGATGAGTACCTCGCCCACCTCGAGCACGGTGGCTGCCCGTTCGACCAGGCCGCCTCGACCCTCTTTGCCACGGAAGAGGTGCCGGCATGACGGTCTCGACAAGCTCGACCACCGGGGACCGCTCGACCATCGAGGACCTCGTCACGCTCACCATCGACGGCATCGAGGTCAGCGTCCCCAAGAACACCCTGGTGATCCGCGCCGCCGAGCAGGTCGGCATCCAGATCCCGCGGTTCTGCGACCACCCGCTGCTTGCCCCTGTCGGTGCGTGCCGGCAGTGCCTCGTCGACGTACCCGACGGTGGCAACGGCCGGCCGATCCCGAAGCCGCAGGCCTCGTGCACCATCACGGTCGCGCCCGGCATGGTCGTGAACACCCAGGCCACCTCTGCCGTCGCGGAGAAGGCGCAAGCAGGAATCATGGAGTTCCTGCTGATCAACCACCCGCTCGACTGCCCCGTCTGCGACAAGGGCGGCGAGTGCCCGCTGCAGAACCAGGCGATGAGCAACGGCCGCGGCGAGTCGCGCTTCCATGAGAGCGGCGGGACCAAACGGATCTATCCGAAGCCGATCAACATCTCCGCGCAGGTGCTGCTCGACCGCGAGCGCTGCGTGCTGTGCGCCCGGTGCACGCGGTTCTCCGAACAGATCGCCGGTGACCCGTTCATCGAGATGATCGAGCGGGGTGCGCTGCAGCAGGTCGGCATCTTCGACCCCGACCGAGATGAGCGAGGAACGAGCGAGCGACCGAGGGGTCAGTCCGGGACAGCAGCGGAGCCTTTCAACTCGTACTTCTCGGGCAACACGATCCAGATCTGCCCGGTCGGTGCGCTCACCTCGGCGGCGTACCGCTTCCGGTCGCGCCCGTTCGACCTGGTCTCGTCGCCGTCGATCGCCGAGATCGATGCGTGCGGCTCGGCCGTTCGGGTCGACCATCGCCGCGGCAAGGTGATGCGTCGCCTGGCCGGCGACGACCCCGAGGTCAACGAGGAGTGGATCACCGACAAGGACCGCTTCGGATTCCTCTATGCCCGTCAGGACGACCGGCTCACGCACCCGCTGGTGCGCAACGAGGAGACCGGCGAGCTCGAGCCGACGTCATGGCCGGCCGCGTTCGCCGCAGCAGCGAAGGGACTGGCCCAGGCCGAGTCGGTCGGCGTGCTCACCGGAGGTCGACTGACTGCCGAGGACGCCTACGCCTACTCCAAGTTCGCCCGCGTCACGCTGGGCACCAACGACATCGACTTCCGCGCCCGGGCACACTCCGCCGAGGAGGCCGAGTTCCTGGCGTCCGACGTGGTGCTCCGCAATGACGTGTCGTACGCCGACCTGGAGACTGCCGGGGTCGTCGTGCTCATCGGCTTCGAGCCTGAGGACGAGGCCGGCACGATCTTCCTGCGGCTCCGAAAGGCCAACCAGGCAAGGGGAACGCGCGTCTTCTCGCTCGCGCCCTACACCTCTCGAGGCCTGCACAAGATGGGCGGCACCCTGATCCCCGTGGTCCCCGGTCGAGAGGCTGAGGCGATCACCGACGTCGCGAGCAACGGCGACATCGCCCTCGACCGCGGCGGCCTGATCCTGGTGGGCGAGCGCACCGCAGAGGTTCCCGGTGCTCTCCGCGCCGCCGCCGACCTGTCGCGCAGCACCGGTGCCCGGCTGGCGTGGATCCCGCGCCGGGCCGGCGACCGTGGCGCGCTCGAGGCCGGCGCCCTGCCCAACCTGCTTCCTGGCGGCCGTCCGGCCGGCGATCCGGCCGCCCGGGTCGACCTGGCTGCGGCGTGGGGCGTCGAGTCGTTGCCCGAGACGACCGGTCGCAGTGGCAACGAGCTCCTCGCTGCCGCTGCTGCGCAGGAAGTACGTGGCCTGGTGATCGCCGGCGTCGACCTCGACGACCTGCCCGACCCGGCGCTGGCCCGGGACGCACTCGAGACCGCCGAGTTCGTGGTCTCGCTGGAGCTGCGTGCCTCCGATGTCACCCGAGCCGCCAACGTGGTCTTCCCGGTCGCACCGGTCGCCGACAAGGCCGGCATGTTCGTCAACTGGGAAGGCCGGGTCCGCACGTTCGGCGCGGTCTTCGACGATCCGTCGTCGCTCCCCGACCTGCGCATCCTCGCCGGCATCGCCGAGGAGCTGGATCGCCCGCTGGGCTTCCGGACTCCCGCCCAGGCGCGCGCCGAGATGACCCAGGTCGGTCCGTGGGACGGCCCGCGCGCCGAGATCGGCACCGAGACCGAGCGCGCTGCAAGCTCGACCACCGGAGCCGACTCGACCGCCGGCGCCTTCGTACTTGCCTCGTGGAAGCAGTCGCTCGACGACGGCCGGATGCAGGATGGCGACGACAACATGCGCGCAACGGCCCGACCGGCCGTCGTACTCGTCAACGCGACGACCCTTGCCGGCCTCGGCGTGGCCGCAGGCGACCCGGTGACGCTGACTGGACCGCTTGGTTCGCTCGCGCTTCCGGTCGGTGTCGCTGACCTTGCCGACGGTGTCGTCTGGGCACCTGCGAGTGCGCCCGGTGCGTCCGTGCGGCACCGGGTCGGACCCGCCGGCTGCGCCGTCACCCTCGAAGGAGGAGCGAAGTGACCAGCACCTTTGTCGGTCTCGCCGACACCGAGGGCCTGACCCTCTTCGGGCACGACCCGTTCTGGCTGGTCCTGGTCAAGACCGTGCTGATCTTCCTGATCCTGGTCCTGCTCACGCTCTTCAACATCTGGTTCGAGCGCCGCGTGGTGGCCCGGATGCAGCACCGCATCGGTCCCAACGTGAACGGCCCGTTCGGCCTGCTGCAGAGCCTCGCCGACGGCGTGAAGCTTGCGCTGAAGGAGGACCTGATCCCGAAGGCTGCCGACAAGGTGGTCTTCCTGCTGGCGCCGGTGATCGCGGTGATCCCGGCGTTCGTGACGTTCTCGGTGATTCCGTTCGGTCCTGAGGTCCGGGTCCCGTGGAGCAACATCCACACCCCGCTGCAGCTGACGGACATGCCGGTCGCGGTGCTGTTCGTGATGGCGATCGCGTCGGTCGGCATCTATGGCATCGTGCTCGGCGGCTGGTCCTCCGGGTCGACGTACTCCCTGCTCGGCGGGCTGCGCTCAAGCGCCCAGATGATCTCCTACGAGGTCTCGATGGGCCTCGCGCTCGTGGGTGTCTTCCTGTACGCCGGCTCGATGTCCACCTCGCAGATCGTGGACTCCCAGCAGCGACTTTGGTTCGGCGTGATGCTCTTCCCGTCGTTCGTGATCTACGTGATCTCGATGATCGGTGAGACCAACCGCGCGCCGTTCGA